>JBCDCF010000313.1:0-5060 GCA_039182345.1 Pseudomonadota bacterium | reverse complement strand
GTTCGACACCCTTCAGGACGAGATGTGGGCCCTTGCCCGCACCGCCAATGGCGATCTTTGCCTGATCATCGTCGGTCAATGTCACCATCTGCATGTCGAACTTGGTGTGGTCGGTGCAGGCATCATCGCCCACATTGCAGGCAATGGCATCGCCATTGGCGGTGCGGGCAAGGGCCCACATCTCGTCCTGAAGGGTGTCGAACGCCTCCGTCAGCGCGGCCTGCTCCTCCGCTGAAAAGCTGTTCCACTTATCAAGGTTCATGAAGTGGCCCTGGACGGAGCCTGACACCGATAGCGGCAGGAAATGCGTCGTCACCTCGGGCCATTTGCCGGTGTTGCCGGACGTGGGGGAGGTCACACCGCAGGTGGCCACGCCTTTTTGCAGCGCCGGATAGACTTCGGAGAACTGCAAGGTGATGGGCGTGGCGCCGAAGTGCTCCAGCATGGCCGACATGGACGGGGTGAAGGAGCGCACCTTCAGACCATCCAGATCGGACACGGAGGTGATGGGCGCATTGCAGTAAAACACCTGCGGGCCGAACGGCCACAGCGTCAATACCTTGGCGTTGAAGCGCTCCTGCAGGCGCGCGTCGAATGCCTCTCGATAGGCGCCGACGGCCTTTTCCAGCTGGTCCATATCGGTGGAGACGCCGATGAGGTCGATCCCCTCGAAGAAGGGGTCATCGCGAGAGGCCATGCCGATCTGCACCGACATAACGTCGAACGTGCCGGCCCGCAGAAGGCGCAGCGCATCGGGCGCGCGCACCCCCACCACATCCATGGGGTTGTAGTTGACGGCAAGGTCCACGCCCGAGGTTTCCGGCAACGCCTCGAAGAAGCCCTGTTCGATGGCAATGTGCTTTTGGTTCTGGGAGAAGTTTCCAGCGACCCTGAGACCGGTCTCGGCGAGCGCAGGACTGACCGCGACCGCACAGGCCATGGCGCCGATTGCGAGCGTCTTCATTGTTCGATATCTCCCGTTGTGTTCCGCTGGCCGGGGAATTGCAACTCCCGTGCCATGGGCGTGCGCAGGCCACGACCAGCCGGCGCGAACGGAAGGATCCACCATGGACATGCAGACGTTGAGCGAGCACGATCGGCGCGATCACCCCGCTGCCGACTGGACGCGCATCGGGATGATTGTGCCGTCCTCCAACACTGTGCTGGAGCCTGTGACGGCGCGCCTTCTCCACGGGATGGATGGGACGGTGAGCGCCCATTTCGCGCGGCTGAAGGTGCTTGAGATCTCCTTGTCTGAAGCCTCGCGTGACCAGTTCTCCCGCGCGCCAGTCCTTGCAGCCGCCCGCCAGCTTGTGGACGCAAAGTGCGATGTGATCGCCTGGAACGGCACGTCGGCCAGCTGGCTCGGGCTTGAGACCGACGAGGCGCTTCGGGCCGCCATCGAGTCGGAGACGGGCATTGCGGCCACCACCACAAGTCTGTGTTTTCGCGATGCCTACCAGGCCCTCGGCGTCACCCGCTTGGGCCTCATCACCCCCTACACCGATGATGTTCAAAGTAAGATTGTGGCCAACTACGAGGCGATGGGCCTGCCCGTGGTGGCCGAGCGCCACCTTGGCGACAAGGGCAACTTCTCGTTTGCCGAATATTCAGGTGATCTTGTGGCCGATCTTGTGCGGGCCGTCGCGGCCCACGGGCCTGAGGCCATTTCCGTGGTGTGCACCAATTTTCGCGGGGCCGACCACGCAGCGGCCCTTGAGGCGGAGCTTGGCATCCCGGTTTTGGACTCCGTTGCCGTCACCCTTTGGGGTTGCTTGAGGCGGGCCGGAGTCGACACCAAGCCCCTTGCGGGCAATGGGCGCCTCTTCAGCCTTTAGAGCACTTTGCCGGGTTCCGTTATGGCGCCGGCCGGCCAATGCCACCCTGTTTCCAGGACGCGCGGTGTCGGCGCGCGTCCTGATGTGCCCGGTGGGGTTCAAGGCCGGGCGGGTCTTAGCGCTCCAGCGTGCCGATGCCTGTGTAGCGGAAGGCCTCTTTCTCGAAGGCATCCACCACTTCAGGACCGCTGTCGCCTGAGACAATGTCGATGCGGCCGAGGAAGACCAGAGGCATCTCCTCCGCGCGGCCTTCAAGATCGGCACGGATCACCTCGGCCATGGAGACGCCCACATCATCGCTCATGCGCATGGGGGTGGCGCCAAGCTCGCCCTTGCGAAGGGCCTCAAGCTCATCGCCCGTGCCGCCCCAGGCGGTGACGAACACATCCTCACCCTTGTCGGCGGCCTGGACGGCGGAGATGGCACCCATCGCCATCGCCGTGTTGGCATTGTGGATCATCTGCACTTCCGGGTAGCCGGAGATGATGAGTTGGGCGCCGTTGAAGCCGCCTTCGCGCTGGAAGTCGCCATAGTGCTCGTAGGCCATGGTCCAGTTGGACTTTTCCTCAAGGCACTTCTGGAAGCCGCCTGAGCGCTGATCGTCGATGCCGCCGGGAATGCCGCGGATCATCGCATAGGTGCCTTCGGTGCCAAGGTTCTCCACCACCCAATTGCAGATGTTCAGCGCGCCGAAGAGGTGGCTGAACGTTGTATAAAGGAGCGGCTGGTCATCGCCCCAGGCTTGGACGGGCGTGTCGTAGTTGAGGACGATGACTTTCTTGCCCGAATCCATCAGGCGGCGGATGTCGTCCTGCTGCGCCATCAGCTCCGACGGGCCGAAGATCACGTAGTCATAGTCTTCCTGGGCCACCTGCTCGGCGTAGGTGGATTGCAGCAGGAAGTTGCCCATGTTGGAGGCAAACTGCGTGGCCTCGAAGGGAATGCCCAATTCCTTCAGCCGCGCCTCCATGGACAGGTACGAGCGCAGCCAAAAGTCCGACACGTCCTCGCTGGGGTAGATGACGGCAATGGTGACCGGGTCGGTCGGCGGGTTTTCCATGGGCACGGCGGGGGCGCCGACAATCTCTTGCAGGGCGGCAAGCTCTTCATCGGTCTGGACTTGGTGGTACCACCAGGTGTCGCGCTCGCCATCGTCGGGCAGGGACTTAAGGGGCAGCGTTTGAGCGGCTGCCACTGCACCGAAGGCGAGGGTGAAGGCGCCCGCAAGGAGGGCGCGTGTGCTCAAGGTCATGGGGTGTTCCTCCGTTTTTTTGGTTCGCGAGACGTGTGTTCGCGTGAAGGGGCGGCGCTTCATTCGTCCTGCGCGTCTCCCGTGCGCCGCTGGAGCCAGGTGTAGAAGGCGATGGAAATGATGATGATGAGACCCGCCGCCACCAGCTGCCAGAAGAACTGGAAGCGCAGGAGCACGAGGGCGTTCGTTACCATCGACAATAAGATGACGCCCACAAGGGTGCCGAACATGGTGCCGCGACCGCCGAAGAGGACCGTGCCCCCCACCACCACCGCTGCGATGGTGTGAAGGGCAAAGCCCTGGGCGGCCGTTGCCTGAATGGCGTTGAGACGCCCCGTCAAAAGGATGCCGGCAATGGCCGCGCACAGGCCCATCAGCGCGTAGTGGGCAATCTTGTGGCGGTTGATGTTGATGCCCGTCAGCATCGCCGCCTCTCTGTTGCCGCCGATGGCCGCCGCGTATCGGCCGAGCTTTGTGCGGTGATAGATGAAAAAGCCGATGAGGAGCGCCCCGAGGCCCACGATGGCGGCGGTGGGAATGGTGTCGAACACACGCCCGCGCCCCAGGAAGGGGATCGGCTCAGGAAAGCGCGCCAGCACCGCCCCCGCCGCCAGAACGAGGCCGATGCCGCGATAGACGAGGTCCATCGCCAGCGTCGCCAAAAGGTCGGGCACGTTGAGTTTGGTGATGACGAGCCCGTTGAGGAGCCCGCAGGCGAGCCCCACCAGGAGGGCTGCGACCATCGCAGGGTAGGGGCCCCAGCCATAGTCTTTGATGAGCATCCCCATGCAGATGGCCGAAAGGGCCGCAACCGCACCGATGGACAGGTCAATCCCCTTGCCGGTGATGACCAGCGTCATCGCCATGCCGAGGACCATGTAGATGGCCGCGTCCTGAAGGATGATCATCAGGTTGGCGAGGGCGAAGAAGCGCGGCTGGAAGATCGCCATCGCAACGGCGAGCAGGATGATCAGCGACAGCGGGCCGATGATGTTGATGTAGCGTTCGAACGCAGGCAGCTGAACCTTGCGCGGCGGGGTCGTGGCAGCTTCGCTCATCGGTGGCCTGTGAGTTCGGTGGGGAGGGTTTTCCGCGCGCAGGCGGAACGCTCGTGCGTGTGTGGGCCGATCAAGCCGCGCCGCCCATGGGCACATCAGAGCCGATGATCAGCCCCAGCACCTCCTGGCGTGAGGACTTGGCCACCTCCACCACGCCAGCGCGGCGACCGCCACGCATGACCTGTACGCGGTCGGAGACGGCAAAGACGTGCTCAAGGTTATGGCTGATCAGGATGACGGCGATGCCGCGTGCCTTGATGGCCTCGATCAGCTCCAGTGTGTGGCGCGTTTCCTCCGGGCCGAGGGCGGCCATGGGCTCGTCCATCACAAGGACTTTGAGGTCGCTCTGATAGACCGCGCGGGCAATGGCGACCGCCTGGCGCTGGCCGCCCGAGAAGGAGCGCACCGGCGCGTCGAGGTCATCGATGGTGACGCCCACCTGGTCGCGCAGGATGGCCTCTGTCTCGCGCCGCATTCTCTTGTTGTCGAGCACCGACAGGCCGAGAATGTTGGTGCTGAGCTCCATGCCGAGGAAGACGTTGGCGGGCGCGGGCAGCGAGTTGACGAGGCCAAGGTTCTGGTAGACCGCCTGGATGCCGGCATCCATGGCATGGCGGCGCGATGCGATGCGCACAGGCTCACCCTCGATGGTGATGTCGCCCGTGTCGGGGGTCAGCACCCCGGTCAACACCTTGATGAGGGTGGACTTTCCTGCGCCATTGTCGCCGACGATGGCGAGCACCTCCCCTTGGTAGAGATCAAGGTCCACACCCATCAGCGCGCGCAAACCGCCGAAGGCTTTTGAGATGTTTCGCATGGTGAGGATGGGCTCTTGGCCTCTCCCGCGCGTTCCCGTCGATGGATTGCCTTCGGGAGCCGCTGGTGCAGCGGCGTTCGCGTCGTCAGCCATCG
>JBCDCF010000312.1:0-5091 GCA_039182345.1 Pseudomonadota bacterium | reverse complement strand
GAACCGCTGCTTGAAACGAAGACGCTGAACAAGGCGTATGGCGCTCTGCGCGCCTGCCGCGACGTGTCGATCACCCTTGGCGAAGGGGAGATTGTCGCGCTTCTTGGCGAAAACGGTGCGGGCAAATCCACCCTCGTCAAAATGCTGTTCGGGGCGCTTCAGCCAGACAGCGGCACGATCCTTTGGCGCGGCAAGCCTGTGGTGGTGGCTGAGCCCGCTGTGGCGCGCCGGCTTGGCATCGGCATGGTGCACCAGCACTTTTCCCTGTTCGAGGCGCTGACGGCCGCGCAGAACATTGCCCTTGGCCTTCCCGACCACCCCATGCGCGGTCTTGCCGAAAAGGCGCGCGAGGTGAGCGCCTCCTACGGCCTTGCGCTGGACCCTGACGCGCTGGTGGCCGATCTTTCCGTCGGTGAACGCCAGCGCATCGAGATCGTGCGCTGTCTTTTGCAAGACCCCACACTCGTCATCATGGACGAGCCCACATCGGTGCTGACGCCCCAGGAGGCGGAGAACCTTTTCACCACCTTGCGCGCATTGAAGGCGGAAGGCCGCACGGTCCTTTACATCTCCCACAAGCTTGAGGAGGTGCGCGCCCTTTGCGACCGCGCCATCGTCATGCGCGGCGGCGTCGTTGTGGGCGAGTATGTGCCTAAGGAAGAGACCGCAGCCTCCCTTGCCGCCGCCATGGTGGGCAGCCACATCGATGCCGTGCGCCCCGGCCAGCGCGGGCCAGGCACGGGAACGGCCGCCCTTACGGTCAAAGCCCTCAACCAGCCGGCCAACAGGCCCTTTGGCGTCAACCTTGAGGCCATCGATCTGACCGTCGGCGCTGGCGAGGTTGTGGGCATTGCCGGCATGGCTGGCAACGGACAGAGCGAGTTGTTCGAGGCGCTGTCCGGCGAAAGGCTGCAGAAAGGCGCGGACGTCGTCATCATTCTGGGCACACCCGCAGGCAGGCTGGACATTCACGCACGGCGCCGGCTTGGGGCTGCCTTCGTGCCTGAGGAGCGGCTCGGCCATGCCACCGTCGGCGCCTTCGACCTGTCGGAAAACATCCTCCTGTCGCGCAGGCGACGCCGCGATGGGACTGTGGCGATGGGGTTCTTGAACCGCGGGGCGGCGCGCGCCGCCCTCACCCGCGTGGTGGGGCGGATGGATGTGAGGATGCCCGGCGGCACCGCCATGGCCCGCGCCCTTTCCGGCGGGAACCTGCAGAAATACGTGGTCGGGCGCGAGCTTGATAGCGCGCCACAGCTCCTCGTTATCAACCAGCCCACCTGGGGGGTGGATGCAGGGGCCGCCGCCAACATCCGCCAGGCGATCCTCGATCTTGCTGCTGGCGGCGCGGGGGTCCTCGTCATCAGCCAGGACCTTGATGAGTTGTTCCAGGTGGCAGGCGCCATCGCCGTCATGGCAGGCGGGCGACTGACCCAGCCCCAACCTGTGGAGGGGCTGACGCGCGAGGCGGTGGGGCTGATGATGGGCGGCGCCGACACCCACAAGCCCACCCGCGAGGAGGCCGCCCTTGCGACTTAGTCTGGAGCGGCGCGCCAGCGTTCCCTTTTGGGCCGAGATTGCAGCACCCATCGGCGCGTTGATCTTCACGCTCCTGGCCGGCGCCGTGTTGTTTGCCGCCATGGGCTATCCACCTGGTCAGGCGCTTTATGCCTACTTCATCGAGCCATTGTCGGAGTTCTGGTCGCTGCACGAGCTTGCGTTGAAGGCAGCGCCGCTCATCATCATCGCTGTTGGCCTGTCGGTCTGCTTTCGCTCCAACAACTGGAATATCGGCGCCGAGGGGCAGTTCATTCTTGGCGCCATAGGTGCGTCCGCCATCCCTGTGCTTATGCCCGGGGCAAGCGGGGGCTGGGTGCTTCCGGCCATGTTCGCCTGCGGGATCCTTGCGGGCGCGCTGTGGGCCTCAATCCCCGCGGTGCTGAAGACCCGCTTCGGCGCCAACGAGATCCTCGTCTCTCTCATGCTGGTCTACGTGGCAGGCTTCCTTCTGGATTACCTGGTGCGCGGACCTTGGCGGAACCCTGAAGGCTTCAACTTCCCCGAAACCCGTTCCTTCGGGACCGACGCCATCCTTCCCGAACTCATCTCCATGGGCGATTATGGCGGGCGCGCCAACTGGGGCATCGTCATTGCGCTGATTGTTGCGGTGGCGACCTTCGTGATGGTCGCGCGCACACTCAAAGGCTTTGAGATCACCGTCACTGGTGCAAGCCCAAGGGCTGCGCGCTTTGCAGGGTTCGACGCACGGGCGACCACGCTGTTCGCTTTCTTGTTCTCAGGCGCCATGGCAGGGCTTGCAGGGACCATCGAGGTCTCGGGCGCCATCGGCCAATTGCGGCCCACTGTGAGCCCAGGCTACGGCTTCACGGCCATCATCGTTGCCTTCCTGGGGCGGCTCAATCCTCTGGCGATCGTCTTGGCGGGGTTCGTCCTTGCGCTCTCCTATCTGGGCGGGGAGGCAGCGCAAATCAGCCTTGGCCTGCCTGAGGAAATCACCCGGGTTTTCCAGGGCGTCCTGCTGTTTGCCATCCTCGCCAGCGAGACCTTCATGCGTTATCGCGTGCGGCTGTCCACACGGCGCAAGGCCGAGGGCGCGAAGCCATGATGGAGTCCGTCCTCCTCACCATCATCACCGCTGCAACGCCCCTCCTTTTGGCCGCCATCGGGGAGTTGGTGGCCGAGCGCTCAGGCGTTCTGAACCTTGGTGTCGAGGGGATGATGATTGTGGGGGCGGTCGCGGCCTTTGCCGTCGCCTACACCACTGGCTCGCCTTACCTCGGCGTTCTTGCAGGGGCCGTGGTGGGAGTGGGGATGGCGGGCCTTTTCGCAGGCCTTGCCGTGTGGCTTGCCACCAATCAGGTGGCGACGGGCCTGGCGCTCACCCTCTTCGGCCTTGGTGTTGCAGGCCTTGTGGGGGAGGGGTTCGTGGGCATCCCGGGCGTGCAGCTTGAGGAGGTGTCCATTCCCCTCCTCAGCCAGATCCCTCTTATCGGGCCGGTCCTGTTTGCGCAGGATATCTTGTTTTACCTCTCCGTCGTGCTGACGGTGGGGGTGTGGTTCTTCATGTTCCGAACCCGCGCCGGGCTGCGGCTGAGGGCGGTGGGCGATAAGCCGGAGGCTGCCCATGCCCTTGGTCTTCACGTCAACCAGGTGCGCACGCTGGCCGTCCTGTTCGGTGGCCTTTGTGCAGGGCTTGCTGGGGCGCAGCTCACCCTCGTCTACACGCCGCAGTGGATCGAAAATGTCACCGCAGGGCGCGGCTGGATTGCGCTGGCGCTGGTGGTGTTTGCCAGTTGGCGGCCTGCGCGCGTTGCCGTCGGTGCCTACCTTTTCGGCGCTGTCACCATTGCACAGTTCCATGCCCAGGCGCTTGGCGTTGCGATCCCCTCACAGGTGCTTGCAGCCCTTCCCTATGTGGCAACGGTGGTGGTGCTTGTGGTCATTGCCCGCAACCGCCGCTTCACCATGGTCAACACGCCTGCAGCACTTGGCCAGCCTTTCGTGCCTGATCGATAGGCGTGGCGAAAATCTTTGCACAAACCGCCCTGTGATGGGTCGATTGGCGCGGAAACTGCATTAAAACTTCATTAAACCGTCAAACAGCGTCCGTTCGACGCGCCATCATGGGTTCTGCCGATGTCCCGCATTGCAACATGCCTCGTTGCCACTCTCCTTGTCGCCGGTGCGCCTCAGGTCGCTGTCGCTGCCGACGAGCCCACCAAGGCCTGCTTCGTCTATGTGGGCCCTGTGGGTGATTTCGGCTGGTCCTACCAGCACGACCAGGGCCGCCAGGACGTTGAGCGCGAGTTTGGCGACCAGGTGGAGACCGCCTTTCTTGAAAGCGTCAAGGAAGGGGCCGATGCCGAGCGCGCCATCGAGCGGTTCGCCCGCTCAGGCTGCGACATCATCTTCACCACATCGTTCGGCTTTATGGATGCCACCAACAAGGTGGCCGCGCGCGTCCCCGACATAAAGTTCGAGCATGCCACCGGTTACAAGCGCGAACATCCGAACGTTGGCACCTACAACTCCAAATTCTACCAGGGCCGCTACATCATCGGCCAGATTGCCGCGAAGGTGAGCGAGACAGGGGAGGCCGGCTACATCGCCTCCTTCCCCATCCCCGAGGTGATCCGCGGCATCAACGCGTTCATGCTGGGCGCGCAGTCGGTGAACCCTGACTTCAAGCTGCGCATTGTGTGGGTGAACTCCTGGTTCGACCCCGGCCGCGAGGCGGATGCTGCCAAAGCGCTGATCGACCAGGGTGTCGACATCCTCACCCAGCACACCGATTCCACAGCGCCCATGCAGGTGGCGGCCGAGCGAGGCATCAAGGCGTTCGGCCAGGCGTCGGACCAGATCAAGTTCGGCCCTGACACACAGCTCACCTCCATCATCGATGATTGGGGCCCTTACTATGTGGGCCGCGTGAAGGCGGTGATCGACGGCACCTGGGACCAGTCCGACACCTGGTACGGGCTTGATGAAGGCAACGTCGCCATGGCCCCTTACACCAATATGCCGGAGGACGTGGCCAAGATGGCGGCCGAGACGGAGGAGAGCATCCGCTCCGGTGCGTTCGAGCCCTTCACGGGCCCCATCAACAAGCAGGACGGGACAGAGTGGCTGGCCGACGGCGTGCGCGCCACAGAGGGCGAGCTTTTGGGCCTCAACTTCTACATCGAGGGCATTGACGGAACGGTGCCGCAATAGGGCACGCGTGGTCTTCGGCTTGCCTTCCTTCCAGCGGTCGGTGAAAAGCGTCGCAACAATGGTTCTTGCGGCGCCCCGCGCGCACCTGGGAGGAAAGTATGCGGATCACATGCCTTGCGGCGGCCTTGGTCGCCGTGTCCATGGCGATGCCTGCCGAGGCGCAAACGCGCGTCACCTATAAGTCGGCAAAGACTGGCTCGTCCTACTACCAGATGGCGGTTCAACTGGCCGAGGCCATCAAGGCCGCTGACGAGACCATCTCCGTCACCTTCAGTTGAATGTCGCGATCTGAAACCGTGCTGGTTATCGCACAGTATGTGGTTTTTCTCGAGATAGGACGATAGTTGGAGACATACT
>JBCDCF010000311.1:0-5098 GCA_039182345.1 Pseudomonadota bacterium | reverse complement strand
TTCGACCTGCCGATGATGGGCTGCACCATCAAGCTGGACGGCGAGGCCGTGGTGGACGAGGGCCGGCTCGTTTGACCCTCCCCCACGACAAGGCAGCGCTGCGCCAGGCCGCCCTCAAGGCCCGCCAAAACGCCGCGCGCGCTGTGCCGAATGCCGCCGAGAGGCTTGCCAGGCACGCCGAGGCGCTCCCGCCCTTCAGCCTCATTGCCGCCTACGTTCCCATGCGCGATGAGATCGATCCGATCCCCCTTGCCCTTGCCGCCTCCAAAGGCCGGCCCATCGCGCTGCCGGCGGTGGCCGGCAAACGGATGTCCTTCCGCGCCTGGTCCGAAGGCGATCCGCTCGCCGACGGCCCCTTCGGCACCCGCGAACCCATCGGCGACGAGGTCATGCCCGACCTCCTCCTCGTCCCCCTCCTCGCCTTTACCAGGCGGGGCGACAGGCTCGGCTATGGCGCAGGCCACTATGACCGCTGGCTCGCCCGCCATGAAGCGAGCGCCATCGGCGTTGCCTACGGCGCCCAAGAGGTCCCTTCACTCCCGGTGGAACCGCACGACGTGCCGCTCACCGCCATTTTCACTGAGGCGGACATCATACGCTGCCGCGCACCGGGGGCTTTATGCGTCTGATCGTTCTGGGTGACGTTGTGGGCCGCTCCGGCCGACACGCCGTCACCACCCATTTGCCGCGCCTCATTTCCCGCTTTGACGTCGACTTCACCGTCATCAACGGCGAAAACGCTGCTGGCGGCTTCGGCATCACCGAGGAGATCCTCGACAGCCTTCTCGATGCGGGGGCCGACGCTGTCACCACAGGCAACCACGTGTGGGACCAAAGGGATGCGCTGGTCTTCATCGAGCGTCAGCCCCGCCTGTTGCGGCCCATCAACTATCCCCCGGGAACGCCCGGCCGTGGCGCGGCTATGTACACGGCCCGCAACGGTGCGCGGGTGATGGTCGCCAACGTCATGGGCCGCCTTTTCATGGATGCGCTGGACGACCCCATCCGCACACTCGATCCCGCCATTGAGATGCATAGGCTCGCCAGCGAGGTGGATGCCTCGGTGGTGGACGTTCACGCCGAAGCCACCAGCGAAAAGCAGACGCTGGGCCACATCCTGGACGGGCGCGTGTCGGTGGTGATCGGCACCCACACCCATGTGCCCACCTCAGACCACCGGATTTTGGCAGGCGGCACAGCGTTCATGACCGATATCGGCATGTGCGGGGACTACGATTCGGTAATCGGCATGGACAAGGAAGAGCCCATGCGCCGCGCCACCTACCAGGTTCCAGGCCAGAGGATCGGCCCTGCCATGGGCCCTGCCACACTCTCGGGCCTTGCCGTTGAGACCGACGATGCCACAGGGCTTGCCACATGGATCAGCCCGATCCGCTGCGGCGGCGTGTTGGAAGAGGTCCTTCCCCTTCGCTGGGACACGGAGGGCCGGGCGAAGATCAGCGCCTGATCCGGGTTTTCTTCGTCCCCGAAATTGCTATGTGAAGCGGGTAAGGGGACGATCATGGCCGGCCATTCCAAATTCAAGAACATCATGCACCGCAAGGGCGCGCAGGACGCCAAGCGGTCCAAGCTCTTCTCCAAGCTATCGCGGGAGATCACCGTGGCGGCGAAGATGGGCACGCCCGACCCTGGCATGAACCCGCGCCTGCGCCTTGCGATCCAGGCGGCCAAGGCTCAGTCCGTCCCTAAGGACAATATCGAGCGCGCCATCAAGAAGGCGCAGGGCGACGAGGACGCGAACTACGAGGAAGTCCGCTACGAGGGCTATGGCCCCGGCGGCGTCGCCGTCCTGGTGGAGGCGCTGACGGACAACCGCAACCGCACCGCGGGCGTCGTGCGCGCCGCGTTCTCCAAGCACGGCGGAGCGCTTGGCGAGACGGGTTCGGTCTCCTTCATGTTCGACAGGGTGGGTGAGGTGGCCTATCCGCCGGACGCTGCCGATGCCGACACCGTCATGGAGGCTGCCATCGAGGCAGGGGCCGAGGACGTGACCTCTGACGAAGACGGCCACGTCATCACCTGCGCTTTCGAGGATGTGGCCGACGTATCGGCCAAACTTGCTGAACAGTTGGGCGAGGCGGAGGCCGTGCGCATTGTCTGGCGCCCTCAAAACACCACACCTGTGGACGAGGACAAAGCCGGCACCCTGATGAAGCTAATCGACGTGTTGGAGGACGACGACGACGTCCAGAACGTTTTCGCCAACTATGAGATCAGCGACGAGGTGATGGAAAAGCTCGCCGCCGCCTGAACGACCGACCAAGGCGAAGCGCGCTCAAACCGCTTCGAAGACACACCCATCACCCCCCGACGCAGTGATGGACGGTGGAACCGTTGAAGGATCGCGCGCCGCCGGGCCACCATCGCCTTGATGGACCGAGCCCCCTAACAGCCGCTCGCCAAAATCACCGCTCGGGAGAAGGCCGCAAAGCCGCATTCGCCGCAGGCTCTTTGATGGTCTCCCTGAAGGGCGCTGCAGGGTACGTCCCCAAGATCCGCAATTCCGCTGAGAAGAACGCCAGCTCTTCCAGCGCCAGCGTGACGCCAGGGTCCTCCACGTGTCCTTCAATGTCGGCGTAAAACAGGGTGGCGAAGAAATGCCCGCCAATCTGGTAGCTCTCCAGCTTGACCATGTTGACGCCGTTGGTGGCGAACCCGCCGAGCGCCTTGTAGAGCGCGGCCGGCACGTTGCGCACGCGAAACAGGAACGAGGTCATCGCCATGCTGCCGCGCGCCATGGGTTCAGGCTCTGCGGCAAGAATGACGAAGCGTGTGGTGTTGTGGGTCTCGTCCTCCACATCGCTTCGGGCGATTTCAAGCCCGTAGATCTGTGCTGCAAGGCGCGAGGCGATGGCCGCGACGGACGGGTCGCCCTTTTGCGCCACCATCCGCGCCGACCCGGCCGTGTCGGCCGCCACCACAGGCTTTAGACCGAGGCCGCGCAAAGTGTTGCGGCACTGGCCGAGGGCCTGAACGTGGGAGTGGACGGTGCGCACGTCCGACAGGCTCGTCCCAGGCACGACCATCAGCTGGTGGCGGATCGGCAGGAAGTACTCACCCACGAAGTGCACATCGGCGGAGGGGAGCATGCGGTGAATGTCCGCCACACGGCCGGCGACGGAGTTTTCGATGGGGATCATCGCATAGCGCGCCGTGCCCCCTTCCACGGCGGCAAAACAATCCTCGAAAGTGGGGAGCGGCACGGCGATGGCGTTGGCAAACACCTCCGTCACGGCGATGTGGGAGTTGGCACCAGGCTCGCCTTGAAAGACGACCCGCTCGGTCACGTTGGCTTTCACGTCAGGGTCTCCGCGGACAGGAGCTTGCGGGCAACGTCTAGGTCGCCAGGGGTGTCGACGCCAAGGGGGACGGCAGACACGAGCGCGGCATCGATGCGCATTCCTGCCTCCAAAGCCCGCAACTGCTCAAGCCGCTCGCGCTTTTCCAAGGGGGAGGGGGGCAAGGCGACGAACCGCGACAGTGCCGCCCGCCGGTAGGTGTAAAGGCCGATATGGTGCAGCAGCGGTCCCTCGCCGGACGGTGCTGTGGCGCGGGTGAAATAAAGCGCGCGATAAAGCCCGTTGCCGCGCTCCGAACCGATGCATTTGACCACATTGGGGTCGGTGCGCTCGGCAGGGTCGGTGATGACGGCAACGAGGGTGGCAATGTCCACCGCGTCGTTATCCATCGGCGCGAGCGCTGCGCGGATGGAAGCTGGGTCGATGGTGGGAAGGTCCCCTTGCAGGTTGATCACGCAGTCATGGGCGCCGTCGGGGTCGATCAGCGCCACCGCCTCGGCAATGCGGTCCGACCCTGAGGGATGGTCTGCGCGCGTGAGGACGGCGTTGCCGCCGGCCTCCATGACCACATCGGCAATCTCAGCCCCGTCACAGGCGACGGCGACGCGGCCAACGTCCGCCTCGAGGGCGCGCTTCAGCACCTGGACGATGAGAGGCAGCCCCGCGACATCCACAAGTGGTTTTCCTGGTAGGCGGGTCGCGGCCATACGTGCAGGAATGAGGACAATGGGGTTCAAAAGCGTGCGTCTCCATCCTCGCGCACCGCTGCGAATGTACAACGGTTCCAGCGAACTCGTGCGCCGTGGTGTCTCAATTGCCTGGTGATGGTTGCCTCTCTATAGCTTTTCTATAGCTGTGTATGACAGCACCCCAACGCGCACGCTGCCCCCCAATCCGACCTCAGCGGGGGCGGCATTCCCAAAACGGTTCGGGCGGGATAACGGACAAGGACCTGATCGGCAATGAACGCTTTCGAAATCAACAAGATCATAGGCGCAGTGCTCGGTGCGCTGGTGTTCGTGATGGGTCTGAGCGTCTTGTCCGACCTCATTTTCGATGAGCACCCGCTTGACGAGCTGGCCTATGGCGTTGACGCCCCGCCCGAGACGTCGGCTGAAAACGAAGCGGACGAAAGCGCGCCTGAGGAGGCCTTCGCTGTTTTGCTCGCCAGTGCCGATCCTGTGGCGGGCGAAAACTCCACCGCCGTCTGCGCCGCCTGCCACAGCTTCGATGACGGTGGCCCCAACGGCATTGGCCCCGCCATCTACAACGTCGTCGGCCGCGAGATCGCCGGTGTGGCCGACTTCGGGTATTCAAGCGCTCTGGTCACCCACGGCGAAGGCAAGACCTGGACTTATGAGGAGCTGGACGGCTTTTTGGAGAACCCCCAAGGCTGGGTTCCCGGCACGTCCATGAGCTATGCCGGCGTTAAGGACGCCAAGGAGCGCGCCAACCTTGTGGCGTATCTGCGGTCCATCTCGCCCGACGCACCGCCCCTTCCCGAGGTGCCCGAGGCCACCGAGGAAGCGGCCATTGAGGGCGGCGAGACAGAGACCGCCGCCGTTGCCAACGAAGCCGCACCCGATGACGCCGCGCCCGCCACCACTGAAAGCGACGCCGCAGCGAGCGATGGCACCACTGACACCGCCAGCACCGATGCCGCCGCCACCGAGGGCGATGCAGCCGCCACCGATTCAGGCACGGACGCCTTCACGCAGCTCGTCGCGTCCAGCGATCCGTCAACGGGCGAGGCCAACGCTGCGGTCTGCATGGCCTGC
>JBCDCF010000310.1:0-5099 GCA_039182345.1 Pseudomonadota bacterium | reverse complement strand
TCTGGCGGGGCCACGAGGAGAGCGCCCAGAACGGTGCTTGCGTCGGTGTCCTGTGAGCCGGCGAGGGAGGCGTGGCGCAGCCATCCGCCAGGAACCTCCAGCCCTTCCAGAGCACTGACGATCGCCGCCATTGCCGGTGCAGCCTCGGAGCCGACCATCGCTCTGCCAGCGCGAAGGGCCGCCATTTGCGCCAAAAGCACAAAGGCGTGGACCGCAGCCGGTTCGTCCTCCCAAGGGCCGATCGAGGGCGCCGCTGCGTGCCGGACAACGTGCGCAAGGTCGAGGCGAAGGAGGTCGGCGAGCGCAGCCGGTCGTCCCTCATCGCCACAACCGTCCTGCCAGGCAAGGCAGGACAGGGCGCGCAAGGCGGGGCCGTCGTACTGCGGCCGGCCCCACTTTTCAAAATCCGCCGAGCCGTCGGCGTTGACGCGCGGTTCGTTCAAGAGCGCATCGCCTGTCAGCGCGGAAAGGCCCGCATCCTCGCGCAAGAACTTGCGCGCGGTCGGGATGGTCGTGGAGCGCCATGGGTTGGCGCTGGGGCCGGGACGCGTTGCGATGGTGTGGCTGAAGGCAACATAGTCGGCAAAGCGGGTGCGCCATTCCGGAACGTCCGGCAGAAGGCGCGCGGCAAGCATCACCACCGCACCATCGCGCAGCCAATGGTAGAAGTAGTCCGGCTCAGGATCCCACAAGGCTGGCACGGTCGAGGCAAGGATGCTGCCCCGTGCGGGCCGAACGGTCTGCCCGAACGCCGGCCGCTGGTGCGCCAGATGAACTGCCGACACTGCAGCGGCAAGGGCGTTGGCGGAGTGGCGTTCCTGCGCTGCCAGCCACTCGTCCAACGTGCCCGCCATCGTTCAGCCCTCGGCAATCCGGCTCAGCGCCCCGTCGAGGCTGCGCGAAAACGCCTCGCCCGAGGGACAGTGGTGCTGGCTTGGGATGACATCGCTCCACACGCACGCCGGGAGCCAACTGGCGAGGATTTGCGCATCGGCGGGCGTCGTCAGCGTGTCGTCTGCGCCGACAATCACTGCGGTAGGGACACCGACCTTAGGCGCGATGTGAGCTAGGTCATGCTGAGGCCATTCGGTGAACGCGTGGGGCAGTTCTTCGCGCAGCGCTCTGATCGCCGCCTCCCCCATAACGCGGCGCGCGCGGATGAGTGCCGCCCCTGAGATGACGGGTGAGACCGCCACCAGCCCGCGCACTTCGCCTGGTGCGGCCGCCGCCGCGCGGACCACAGCGTAAGCACCCATCGAATGGCCGAGCAGCGCGATTGCCTCCGCCGGCGCCGCCCCGTGATGCCGAAGCCATGCCATCACTGCCGCAACGTCGGCCGTGTGCGCGGCCATGGTGAACCCATTGGCCCCGCCGGCACTCTCATTTGCTCCAGAGTGGCACATGTCCGGCGCAAAGACCTGCCACCCGCGGCGCAGGCTCGCCCCGATCATGTCTTGGATTTGGGGCTGATCGGTCGCGCCATTGCGGCCATGGGCCACGACGGCAACGCCCGCCGGCACACCCTCGGGCCGATACTCGCTGAGGGTCATGGGCCCAGCCGACCCATCCAGTTTGTGGATCTGGAACGGTTGGATCATTGCCGGCACAGGGTTTCGGCCACGTTCTTCGCGCTGTGCTGCCTGTGCTCGACGCCGGTGAGCGTCACGCCATCGCCTCGTGAGGTCCGCACCCCTATGGAAGGGTGCCTCTTGTTGTGAAGGTCAGACATCAACCACCAACCGTCCGCGCCACTGTGTCGGTCTCTCTGCGATCCGCACTATAGGCTGCTGCGGGCAGCATCGCCCAGCCGCTCCGAGGCGCAGCGCGCGAATTGGTGTCCCAACGCCGGGTGGACTTGCGGTTTATCAAAGATTCCGATAGTGCCCGCGGTGGGACACCCCTCCCCAACGAGGGGCGACTATCTTAAAGGGTAGCGAAAATGATTGATGCTGCAATGCCTGGCCGGCGGCCGGGCAATCCTTGTTTTTCGTCCGGACCTTGCGCCAAACGGCCGGGCTGGACCCTCCCCGCACTCGACGACGCCGCGCTCGCCCGCTCCCACAGGGCCAAGGTCGCCAAGGACAAGCTGGCCGAGGTGATTGCGCGCACACGCGCCCTCCTCAACGTGCCTGACGACTACCGGGTGGGCATCGTGCCTGGCTCGGACACAGGCGCTGTGGAGATGGCCATGTGGTCGCTTCTCGGCGAGAGGCCCGTGGAGGTGCTCGCCTGGGAATCCTTCGGCGAAGGCTGGGCCACGGATGCCGTCAAGCAATTGAAGGTGGACGCCAAGGTTCACAAGGCTGACTATGGCAGACTCCCTGACCTTTCTGAGGTGAACTTTGCCAACGACGTGGTGTTCAACTGGAACGGCACGACATCGGGCGTCAAAGTGCCGAACGGCGACTTCATCCCTGCGGACAGGCAAGGCCTGACCCTTTGCGATGCAACGTCGGCAGCGTTCGCCCAGCCGCTGCCCTTCGATAAGCTCGATGTGGTGACATTCTCCTGGCAGAAGGTGCTGGGCGGCGAGGCGGGCCACGGCATCCTCATCCTCAGCCCGCGCGCTGTGGAGCGGCTTGAGAGCTATGCGCCCCCCTGGCCGCTGCCGAAACTGTTTCGCATGACCAAGGGCGGCAAGCTGAACGAAGGTATCTTCCGCGGCGAAACCATCAACACACCGTCCATGCTTGCCGTGGAGGACTGTCTTGACGCGCTGAAATGGGCCGAAAGCTTGCCCGAAACCTTGGCGGACCGGTCAGACCGCAACCTCACCGTCCTGGCGGACTGGGTGGCAAAGACCCCTTGGGTGGATTTTCTGGCCGAGGACCCTGCCACGCGCTCCAACACATCGGTGTGCCTCAAAATCGTCGACCCCGATGTGGCGGGCGCGCCGCCCGATGCGCAGGCAGCATTCGCGAAGGCCCTTGCCGGACGGCTGGACAAGGAGGGCGTCGCCCACGACATCGGCGCTTACCGCGATGCTCCGCCAGGCCTTCGCATCTGGGCCGGCGGCACCGTGGAGGCCGATGATCTTGCCATCCTCACCGAGTGGCTGGATTTTGCCTTTGCCGTCACCCCCAAGCCGCATGCGCAAGCGGCCTGAGGCTTCACCCGATTTTTCGCACGAACGATCCAGCGAGCGCCGATGCGCCGCAACGAGTATGACACCATGCCCACAGTCCTGATTTCAGACAAACTCTCCCCCACAGCCGTCGACATCTTCAAAGGTCACGGCGTCGAGGTGCGCTACGAGCCCGACCTTGGCAAAGACAAGGACGCACTCCTTGCCGCCATCGGCGATGTGGACGGTCTTGCCATCCGCTCCGCCACAAAGGTCACCGAGAAGCTTCTGGCCGCAGCGCCTAAGCTGAAGGTGATCGGCCGGGCTGGCATCGGCGTTGACAACATCGACGTGCCTGCTGCCTCGCGCGCAGGCGTCATCGTCATGAACACGCCCTTCGGCAACTCCATCACCACCGCCGAACATGCGGTCGCGATGATGTTTGCCGTCTCCCGCCAGATTGCTGCGGCCGATGCTTCCACCCAGGCCGGCAAGTGGGAGAAGAACCGCTTCATGGGCCGCGAGCTGACCGGCAAGACGCTCGGCGTCATCGGCTGCGGCAACATTGGCTCCATCGTGGCAAGCCGTGCGCTGGGGCTGCGCTTGCGGGTGATTGCGTTCGACCCGTTCCTCACCGCCGACAGGGCGATGGAGCTTGGGGTGGAGAAGGTGGAGCTGGACGAGCTCTTCACCCGGTCCGACATCATCACCCTTCACACGCCGCTGACCGAGCGCACACGCGACATCGTCTCGCGGGAGGCGATCGCGTCCATGAAGGACGGTGCGATGCTCATCAACTGTGCCCGCGGCGGGTTGGTGGACGAGGTGGCCCTGCGCGAGGCGCTGGACAGCGGCAAGATCGCCGGCGCAGGCGTTGACGTCTTTGCCGAAGAGCCTGCCAAGGAAAACATCCTGTTCGGCGCACCCAACCTCATCTGCACGCCTCATCTTGGTGCAGCGACCACGGAGGCGCAGGAGAATGTGGCCCTCCAGGTGGCCGAGCAGATGTCGGACTATCTCGTGCGCGGCGCCGTTTCCAACGCGCTCAACATGCCCTCCATCACCGCCGAAGAAGCGCCGATGCTGACGCCCTTCGTGGCCCTTGCCGAAAAGCTCGGCTCCTTCGCCGGCCAATTGACGGAGACGGGGATCGCGGGCGTGCGCATCGAATACGAAGGCGCCGTCTCGGAGATGAACCTGAAAGCCCTGACCGCCGCTGCGGTGACAGGGCTGATGCGCCCCCTCCTCCAGGACGTGAACATGGTGTCGGCCCCCACCATTGCCCGCGACAGGGGGATTTCGGTGGAAGAGGTCCGCCGCGAGCAGCAGGGTGTGTATGAAAACTACATCCGCCTCACCGTGCGCACGGAGCGGCAGGAGCGGTCCGTGGCGGGCACCGTCTTCTCCGACGGCAAGCCGCGCATCATCCAGGTGAAGGGCATTCAGCTGGAGGCCGATTTCGCCCCGCACATGCTTTACGTCACCAACAACGACAAGCCTGGTTTTATCGGCGGCATTGGCTCGGTGTTGGGCAAAGCGGGCGTCAACATTGCCAACTTCACCCTTGGCCGGCGCGAGGCGGGTGGCGAGGCCATCTGCATTGTGGCGGTGGACGAAGAGCCCGATCCAGCCATCATCGCCGCGGTCGAGGCAATCCCCCTCGTCACCCAGGCCAAGCCCTTGTCGTTTTAGAATTTAGTCTTCAGGCGGCTCGTCGAAGAGGGTCGCCTGAGGCGGTTGTGCCGGCGGCGTCAGGCCAAGATGCAAGAACGCCTGCGCGGTCAGGAGCCTGCCGCGGGGCGTTCGTTGCAGATAGCCCTGCTGCAGGAGGTAGGGCTCCACA
This sequence comes from Pseudomonadota bacterium, assembly GCA_039182345.1. GTDB lineage: Bacteria > Pseudomonadota > Alphaproteobacteria > Rhizobiales > Amorphaceae > Acuticoccus. Next base: position 192 of record JBCDCF010000310.1, on the reverse strand, counting down.
ATGTCCTCCAACGCATCGCGCGGCTCCGACAGGGCGGCGGCAATGGTTTCGATGCCCACAGGACCGCCCTGGTAGTGGACGGCAACTTGGGTGAGGTAGCGCCTGTCAAGGCTGTCGAGGCCTGCCGCATCCACATCAAGGCGCAGGAGCGCATTGTCGGCCACCGCGCGGTCGATGGCCTCAGCGCCGCCC
>JBCDCF010000309.1:0-5106 GCA_039182345.1 Pseudomonadota bacterium | reverse complement strand
GGTGCTCCACCTCCGTCGGAAGAAAAAACGCCGCCCGGCGGGCCACCTCCGCGGCCTCAAGGTGGTAGGGCCGGCGCTCTGAATGCATGAGGACGGCGCTGAAGGGGCGGGAGTCCATGAGTTCGGCCACAAAACGCGGCCAGTCCCGCAGCCGGCCCCGGTATGCAACAGCGGGCGCACGGCCCCAGTGGGCGCGGTCCCCAGGGCAGATGTTGACCCGCACCGTCGGCGTGCCGGCGGCGTTGAGGGTGTCTGAAATCTGCCGAAAAAGGGGAGAAAGAGGGCCCTGCAGGATCAGGACGGCAGGGGTATCGTTCAGCCGGGCTCTCCGCCGTTCGCCTCAGCGGGCGGACCCTTTGGGGTCTCATCGGCAGGCTTTTCGGGCGCAGCTCCTGGCTTGGGACCGCCCTTGGAGACGCCCACCATGGCAGGGCGCAAGATGCGATCGCCAATCATCGAGCCGGCCTGCACCACCTGGATGACGGTGCCTGAGGCGACCTCGGTGTTTTCGATCTCGAACATGGCCTGATGCTTGTTCGGGTCGAAACGCTCGCCCTCAGGGTTCAGCGTCGTCACGCCGTGGCGCTCAAAAACGCTCTGGAGTTCGCGCTCGGTCATGCGAACGCCGTCCATCAGGTTTTTCAGTTCCGGCGGCAGGTCGTCCTCGGCAACACCGTCGATGGCGGCCATGGCACGCTGGAAATTGTCCGACACGCTGAGGAGGTCACGAGCGAAGCTGGTGATGGCGTAGGACCGTGCGTCCGACACGTCCCGCTGGGCGCGGCGACGCACGTTTTCCGCCTCTGCGAGGGCGCGCAGCATGTGTTGGCGCGTCTCTTCCACCTCGCGCTGAAGCTCTTGCATCGGATCCTTTTCAGGTGCGGGCGATGCATCCTCGGCGGGCGTACTGCCGCCGAGGATCTCTGACGCTTCAGGCACCAGTGAATCGGCTTCGGCGGGTTTGTCCGCCTTGCCTTGCGTCGTATCGTCAACCAAGTGCGACCCCGTTCGTCTCGCGCCTTACAGGCACGCACCTGTGCTGTCGGCGCGTCCCGTCAAGGCCAGACACTGTTAGATGGAGGCGTTGATCCAGTCCACCAGGCGGCCTTTGGGGGCAGCGCCCACCTGTGTGGCAGCCGGCTCACCGTTCTTAAACATGATCAAGGTGGGGATGGAGCGCACGCCGTATTTCATGGCGATTTGCTGATTTTCGTCCACATTCAGCTTGGCGATTTTCACCTTGCCGTCCATTTCTGTGGCGATCTCTTCAAGCGCCGGCGCGATCGTCTTACACGGCCCGCACCATTCGGCCCAAAAGTCCACGACCACGGGCTGGTCGCTCTGAATGACGTCGGCGTCGAACGATGTGTCGGTGACGTTGGCGGGAGGCATGGCTCACCTTCCTCTCTCTAATGTGAGACCGGTAGGTATGTTTGGGGTCAATCACCGTCAAGCAACGCATCGTGCGTGCGCAAAACCGTGACCGCAGGGAGCACCCCATCGAGCGCCATGAAGCGCGGTTCACTGGTCCACACAATGGCGGTGCCAATCTCGTGCTTGGGCAAAAGCTCACTGACCATCGCTTTGTAAACCGCAAGCTGGCGTTTGTAGCCGGCCGGAACGTCCTCGGCGGTCGCGGGCACGATGCGGTCGGACTTGTAGTCGACGATGAGGGCGCTGCGTTCGTTCACCTGCAGCCTATCGATCCGCCCTGTGACGCGCCGGACGGCACCCCCTCTAAGGCGCACGTCCCCCGTCACGCCCACCTCCTTGCGCACCGATGGCGCGGCAAGTTCGGGCAGCGCCAGAACCTTGCGCACCTGCGCCAAAACAACAGGGTCGCTTGTGAGTGGGGCGCCCTCGCCGTCCGCCGTCTCAAGGAGGGCATGGATGAGGAGGCCCCGCTCGCGCGCCGTCTCGGCACTGTCCCCATGCCCGTCCCAGTCCCCGTCCTCGTCCCATCTGGCATCGCCATCGACCCTCTCGCCGGAGCGATCAGGGGGCGAACCTTTCCCCATGGCGGACGGGGCAATGCGCGGCGGCACGGTGCGTTTGATGAGGGCTGGCGTGGTCAGCCAGGCGGGCTGTTCCACCGCCGGTTCAGGTCGCGGAGGATCTTGGTGTTGCGGCGTCAGGGTGCTTTCGGGCAAGCGCCAGGCAAGGGCGGTGTCGCCCTCCATGTCGAACGGGGTGGCGCCCTCGCTCAAGGTTTCGCTCACAAGGGCGTGCCAACCGCCCTTTCCGGGCGCGCGTTTGCCGTACGCGCCGCAAACCACCAGATGCTCGCGCGCACGGGTCATCCCCACATAAAGGAGGCGCATGTGTTCGGCCGCCTCGCGGGCGTTGCGCGCGTCAATCACCTGTTTGACCACCTTAGGGCGGTGCTCCTCGGTGGGGGCGAAGATAAAGGGCGCCGGCGTTTCCTCATCGGGGGCAGGAAGGGTGACGAACTGGGACGATCCGCGCACGGCCGTCTGGCCCGAGCCAAGGTCGGCAAGGAAGACGAGTCGCGCCTCAAGCCCCTTCGCGCCGTGGACGGTCATCACGCGCACAGCATCAAGGTCGCTCTCGGCCGACCGGCGCAGCACCGCGTGGGACTTCGACAGGCGAAACAAGAACGGCTCCATCGCTGGAACGCCGACGCTTTCGAACTGCAATGCCATGTCCAAGAATGCGTCCAGCGCATCCAGCGCCTCGCCCCCCATGCGGGCGGCAAAGTCGGCCCTGCGCCCTTCGCCGATGAGGATGTGCGCAAAGACATCGAACGGGCGCCGGGTCAGTGCAAGGGTGCGCCAGCGCGACAGGGTCCGTGCCTCCAGCGCGCAGTCGTCGGCCTCTTGAAGGGCTTGGTAAAGGCTGCCCCGTCGCCCGTGAGCGAGGGCAAAAAGCCTTTCCTCGTCAAACCCGAACAAGGGGCTTTTGAGGACGGCGGCAAGGGACAGGTCGTCCGCGGTGATGAGCGCACGGGCGAGCGCCATCATGTCCTTCACCGCGATATGGTCGGTGACGGCAAGCCTGTCGGCCCCGGCTGTGGGCACGCCGCGCGCTTTCAGCTCACGGTTCATCAAGGTGGCGAAGGGCTCGCGCTTGCGCGACAGGATCATCACGTCCCCTGGCCGCAGCGCAGGACCACCCGTGGGGCCTTCCTGCGTCGTCCACGCCACCACACTGTCGGCAATGCGCTTGGTGAGCCGCACGATGCCCGAATGGTCGGGCGTCGCATCGAACGGGGCGTCCCAGGCGTTGGGCTCGTCGGCTTCCGCGTCGCCGAAAAGGGGCCACACGTCGACGCCGCCTGAAACATCGCGCACGGGGATGTGCTCAACGGCAGCATCACCCACAGAGGCGGCGGCCTTGGGGTCCGCGAACACGGTGTCCACCGCCGCAAGGACCTGAGGCGCCGAGCGGAAGGAGTGGGCAAGGTCGACGGCAAGGAAGGGTTTGCCCACCTCGGCGGCTGCAGCATCGTAGTGGCGGCGCTTTTCTTGGAAGAGGTGGGGGGCCGCGCCCTGGAAGGCGTAGATGGACTGCTTTTCGTCCCCCACCACGAAGAGGGTGCGGTTGGCCTCCCGCGCGCCTTCCCCTGCGAAGAACTCCTCCGTCAGAGCGCTCACCATTTCCCACTGGAGGGGGGAGGTGTCCTGCGCCTCGTCCACCATGATGTGGTCGATGCCCTCATCCAGCTTGTAGCGCACCCAGGCGGCCGAGCGCCCGCCCTTCACGAGGCTGAGGGCGCGGTCGATCTGGTCGTCATAGTCGATGAGGCCGCGGCGGCGCTTGTCGGCCTCAAGCCGCCCCAGCGCCTCCCAGGCAAGGCGCACGAGGGGGAGTGTGGCGGCCATGGCGTTTTTGGCGCGTGCCTCGTCCATCAGTGTGGCAAGGCGGGTCTGTTCGGCCACCACCAGGTCCAGAAGGTCCGGCAGCTCCTCCAAGATGGCTTTGGCGACGAACTTTCCTGGTGCGCGCGGGGCCCCCTGGCCGGTGAGGAACAGGGTGCGCCAGGCGGCTTCACGGGCGGCGGGGTCGTGCGCGTTGAGGACGGCCTCGGCCCGCTCTCCCACAGCAACGCTTGCCTTCAGGCGTCGCGTGGCCTCCACCAACTGGCGCAACGTGGCTTCATCGACTGCAGGCTCTGGCGCGGCGGGGCCGGTGAAGAGGGTGCGCTCAAGGAGGGCGGCGAGGGCCTGAGGGTCCGCCTCACCGCCCACGAACTCTTTAAGATCGCGGCGGTTGGCGACGGCGTTCGCAAGGCTTTCCACCACGCTGCGGTCGCTCACCTGCGCCACGAGGGCGGCGAGCGCCTCTGCCTCCCAACCGTCAGGGGCGATGCTGGCGCGGGCAAGGGTCTCGGCTACCGCGGTCTCGGTCAACTCGTTGCTGCCAGCCTCGTCCATCACAGTGAAGGCGCCAGAGACGTTGGCTTCCAGAGGGAAGCGGCGCAGGAGCATGGCGGCGAAGGCGTGGAGGGTCTGGACCTTCAGCCCCCCAGGCGTCTCGAGTGCCTCGGCGAAGAGGGTGCGGGCGCGGACCGTTGCCTCGTCAGGGTCCAGCGAAGGCGCAAGGCGGGCCACTTCCTCGGCCAGCGCCGCTGGGGGGAGCGTGGCAAGGCGGGCCAGCTGGTCGAACACCCGCACCGCCATCTCCGCCGCTGCGGCATTGGTGAAGGTGAGGCACAGGATCGCCCGCGCAGGCACGCCCGACAGCAGCAGCCGCACGACCCGCTGGGCAAGGACGAAGGTCTTGCCCGCCCCCGCATTGGCCGAAACCCAGACCGAGGCGTTGGGGTCGCTGGAGCGGGCCTGCGCGTCGGCGGCCTCGCCGGGGACGATGAGGTCAGCCATGGCGCCACTCGGCAACGCGGGCAAGGTGGTCGTAATCGCCCTCAAGGTTCTCGGAAAACTTGACCCGTGCGCGCGAGAGGTAGCCGAATGAAGGGTCCTCATAGCGCCGCAGGAGCGCCACCAGCCGGGCAAGGGATTGAACGGCAAGGTCCTCGGCATCATCGCCATGGACCGGGGACCAGCGCACGGGCACGCGCCCGGCACCGACCGCCACATAGTGAAGGCCCGTGATGGGCGTTGTGGCGGTGACCCCCTCCACCGCGCC
>JBCDCF010000308.1:0-5115 GCA_039182345.1 Pseudomonadota bacterium | reverse complement strand
GGGGGCCTGGCCACGCCACAGCCTGCCCATGGCCTGGAAGGTCGAGGGCAACGGTCCGGCGCAGCTTCGCCAACTCCGGCATGAGCATGGCCCAGGCCAACTGGTCTCCGCCGAAACCGTGCACCAGGACCATCGGCGGCTCCCCTGACCCTGCGCTGGTGTGGGGCAATGCCGTCGTCGTGGGGGTGGGGGCCATCGCGCAACTCCTTCGTTAACGGATCGCTAACCCCGTTCAGTCACACTTCGTCAACCATTGTGTTCATCAGCCCCCTGATGAGCCTGCGATGAGGAGGTGGGTGATGCTGGGTGCCGTTCGCGTTGCAGTCTTGTCGGCCGTGTTCCTGCTGGCGGCGCCCGCCTTCGCCGGGACCGTCGAAGTCACAGACCCGCGCACAGGCGAGACGTTTTCCTATCGCCCCACATTTTCACCGCGCGAGGCCACGGCGGCTGAGCGGCCGCAATACCAGTTCTTCGACACCAACGAAAAGCGCTGGGTCACCTACCAAGCATCGCGCGAGGAAATGCGCGAACGCCACAGGATGAAGTTCGCCCGCGCCCACGTGCGCTTCCTGTCGCGCGAGCCTGCTGGGACCGTGGTGGTCGATACCCTCGGGCGCTACCTTTATTACTTGCTGGGCGATGGGACCGCGATCCGCTACGGCATCGGCGTTGGGCGCGAGGGCTTCACCTGGTCAGGCGTGGAGCGCGTCACCCGCAAGGCCGAATGGCCCGATTGGCGCCCCCCTGCCGAAATGCGCGAGCGCGAGCCTTGGCTGCCTGAGTTCATGCCCGGCGGGCCGCAAAATCCCCTTGGTGCACGGGCGCTTTATCTGGGGTCGACGCTCTACCGGATCCACGGCACGCACCAGGACGAATCCATCGGCTACGGCGTCTCCTCAGGCTGCATCAGAATGCTGAACGAGGACGTAATCGACCTCCACAAGCGCGTGAAGATCGGCGCCGAGGTGATCGTCCTTGGTCCGAAAGACGACCGCACAGGCCTGATGGCAGCCCTCAACCCCCTCTGACGGGTCGCCCTACGCCCAAATCGCAATCCGCAGACCGCGCCCGTCCACCCCTGGCGGGTCGGGAAACGGCACTGCCTCACCTTTGTGGCAACGCCGTGCGATGAGGGCGATGGCTGCCGCATCCACCAGGTCGATGAGTGGCATGCCTTTGGAAGGGGACTTGTCGAACATCGCCTCAGGATAGCCGTTCGCGACCAGAAGGGCGATGCGCTCACCCAGCCCCTCGCGCATCGGAACGCCCTTGACGCGTTTTGGCGTTGCCATGACGGCCTCACCATTGAGGCGCCAGAAGGCAAGCTCCGCATGGCATTCGAACACACGGTGTTGGTTCGCCGGCGTCACCACACGGTCCACAAGGCGGATGTCGCCGAAAATGGCAAAAGCCTGCTTGCTGACTTTTCGTGGCGGGGTCGATGTGGCGAGCGCCTTTTCGCACGCCTCACCATAGGTGTCGGCATAGACCACCTCACGGGACGGCATGGAAAAGACCGAGGACTGGCGCGCCCCCAACAAAGGGCGCACCGCCTGCTCGGCCACCCGCCCCGGCCCCTCGATCGCATCGGGAAAGCCGATGGGGATGTCGATGGCGATGGTCGTGGCAGTGTCGAGCACCTCCTGAAAGGTCCCCGCCAATGAAATCTTCGGCACGATGGGACCTTCCGCCGACAACGTGACGACAGCGAAGCCGCCTGGTGCGCCGTCAACCCCGGCCACCAGCGGCTGCGCACTCACTTCGTCATCCCGTCCATTGTGTTGGGCACTTGGCTGACCTCCACGAGGTCGACGGGTGGGGTGGCGATGCTGTCCTGCCCTGCGGCAAGGGCAAGGGCTTCCACGTCCGAGACGCGCAGGACAGAGAGCGTGGCGGCGGCAGCCTTTTGAAGGGCAAGGCTCGGCTCTTCCCCGCCAAGGGTCGCCGACAGGAACACGGCGCCGAAAAGGTCGCCCGTGCCGCGGGGGGCGGGACGCAAAGCATCATGCTCGGCAACGATGACGCGGTCTTTGGTGACGAGCATGGCGCCGCTGCGCTCAGGCGTGTCGACGGCGGAGGTCACCACCACCACTGGCACGTTCATGCGCCGCGCCGCCTCCTCCAACGGTCCGCCTTTGGCAAGGTCGCGCAATTCGTTGGCGTTGGGGGTGGTGATGTCGGCGCGGGGCAAGAGCTCGTTCTGGATGGCTTCGGCCACGGCGTCGGGCACATAGCGGCCGCCTTCGTCGCCCGTCACAGGGTCGATGGCCATCACACAGTCGGGCCGCTTCTTGCGCACAGCGTCAATGAAATGGGCGGTCGCGTACACCTGTTCGGCATTGGCGAAGTAGCCTGTCAGAACAGCGTCCAAATCCTCGGCGCGGCTCGCCAACTCGCCAAGCTGTGTGGGGAAGGCATCGGGCACCACGCGTGTGCTCGGCCCCATCCCTGGATGCCACGGCAGAAGGATTGTCGGGACGGGCCACACCCGTGCGCCACGCCGCTCCAGCGCAAAGGCCGTGGCCCGCAATCCCACCGCCCCGCGCATCACGAAGGAGGAGATTGCCGCGACCGTCTTTCCCTGCATCGTTACACCCATTTGTTGACATCAAGCCGAAGAGGATAGCAGGACTCTTAGACTTCGTGTTCCCTTGAGACAGCATGGTACATCTGCGCAGAACACTCCTCTACGTGCCCGCCGACAATGAGCGGGCGCTCGCAAAGGCCACCCAGCGCGGTGCAGACGGCATCATCGTCGACCTGGAAGATGCCGTTGCGCCTGACCGCAAAGCCGAAGCACGCCAGGCTGCGGTCGCCTTTCTCGCCTCGGCCGATCCGTCGACGACACTCACCGTGCGCGTCAACGCCGCAGGCACGCCCTGGCACGATGACGACCTTGCGGCCGTCACATCTCTCCCCCTGGCAGGCGTGGTCCTGCCCAAAGTGCGCACAGGCGCCGATGTCACGGCCGCGCACGCGGGCGTCGGTCTCCCCGTCTGGCCGATGATGGAAACCGCCCGCGCCATCCTGAATGCGGCCGAGATTGCCGATGCCGCCGCGGCGACGGGAAGTGCCGCCCTCGTGATGGGCACCAACGACCTTGCCCTTGAGATCCGCGCCCCCATGGGCAAGGACCGCGCCGCCCTTGGCCACGCCCTGCAACAGTGCGTTCTTGCCGCCCGTGCAGCAGGCATCGACGTTCTGGACGGTGTCATGAACACCATCACCGACATGCCCGCCCTGGTCGCGGAGACCTATGACGGCCTGAACCTTGGGATGACGGGCAAGACCGTCATCCACCCCTGCCAGGTGGGGCCCGTGAACCGGATCTATACCCCCACCCAGGGGGCTGTGACGCGGGCACGGGAGACCGTTGCTGCCCTCAAGAAGGCCGAGAGCGAAGGCCGCGCCGTCGCCACGCTGAAAGGCCAATTGATCGAGCGCCTCCACGTGGAGGCGGCCGAGCGCACCCTTGCCCTGTCAGAGGCGATCAGCGAGCGGGAGGGCGCATGAGCCGGAGCGCCGCGCACGGCGAGCCGGCAGAGGCGGGCGGTGCGCACGATCGCCTCGTCATTGCCACCTGGAACATCAACTCCATCCGCGCGCGGATCGACACCTTCGCCAAGATGGTGCGCAAGGTGCGGCCCGACGTCGTCCTCCTGCAGGAAACCCGCTGCAGCGACGACGTCTTTCCCATGACCACCATGCGCCGGCGCGGCTACAAGTTTGCCGCGCTGAATGGGCGGGGCGGGCACCATGGCGTGTGCATCCTGTCCAAAGTCCCCCTTGAGGACGTGAAGGTGGATGTGATCGGCGGCATCGATGAGCCTCGGCACGTGTCAGCGGTGGTGGACTTTGGCGGGCCTCTGCGCGTCCACTCCCTCTACGTGCCCTCAGGCGGTGACGAGCCTGACCCCGACATCAACATCAAGTTCCGCTCAAAGCTTGCCTTCATCGAAGGGCTTAGCGGCTGGGGGCCAGGGGCGGCGGCAGAGCCTGCACTTCTCACCGGTGATTTCAACGTTGCCCCTTACGAGACCGACGTGTGGTCCCATCGCCAGCTTCTGGATGTGGTGAGCCACACGCCGGTGGAAACGGAGGGGCTGGAGCGGGCCCGCCGCGCCGCCGACTGGGTGGACGTCGTGCGCCGCGACAGGCCTGAACCCGAGCGCATCTACACCTGGTGGAGCTACCGCAACAAAACCTGGCCAGGCTCCAACAAGGGGCGCCGGCTGGATCATGTGTGGGCCTCGCCATCGCTGGCCGACAGGGTGGCGTCGGTGACGGTGATGACGGAAACGCGCGGCTGGGAGAAAACCTCCGACCACGTGCCCTTGATCACCACGCTGATGCGCACCTGAAAGGGCTGACCCGGCCCGACATCGCCCACGTTCGTGGTGCTCTAAGGTCCCGGCGCGCCTTTCAAGAAACGCGTTGACCTCGCAGCACTCGAGGGGACTCGGCCTTGTGTGCATTTCTTGATCTCTCGGGGGTGGACGTTTCGCCTGGACCCGATCACTATCGCTTGATGGTGACGCACCTGGCAGGAAACCGCGCCAGCGGCCTCACCATAGACCCCAGTCGACCCGCCTTCACCGGGACGGGCGCTCTATTTGCGCGCCCTAGTCTTCCTTTGTGACAGTCCTTCCAAAACCGCTTCGACCGGAGTTGTTACCGGCCGACTGACAATGGAACCTGCCAAGGGTCCGCCGCATCATTGTGCACCGCACAATAACCAGAACCACTTTCTAGGCGTAATGTTAGGATCACGGTCTCAGAATCCTCGAGAGACTCTACGAATTTAAGCGCGCCCACTGGCTGTGCTCCAAAAAAATGCATGGAGTCGTCAACTTTTGTGCATAAAGCATAGACTTCACGTTTCGTGTCAGTCTATCTTCCTGCCAACAAAGGTGAGGGTCAGGTCGCACAGCGCTCGCGACCCTCAGCGGCCGAGAGTCTGGGGAGGACCGGCTTGTCCAGATGAGACAGGGGGTGGAATGAACACCCCGTCCGTTTGGTTTAAGGCTGAGGTGACACACGTCACCTCAGCCTTTTTCGTCTCTGCCACCCCCACACGCCAACAGGCCTGCTGCAGACGACAACAGCATCCTGCGT
>JBCDCF010000307.1:0-5130 GCA_039182345.1 Pseudomonadota bacterium | reverse complement strand
GTCGGGAAGCTGCTCGGCCACCAGAAGGGCGGAGGCAGGAAGGCGCACACCGTTTGCCGCATCACCGGCAAGCTCGATGAACGACTTCGAGGCAACGCCGTGGCTTTGGTAGAAGGGCAGGTCGATGCCAAGCTGGGCGACGTTGCGCGTCACGATGGCAGGACCCTGGCCGAAGCCTGCGTTCACCAGAACCTCAACACCATCGGTGTTTTTGATGTTGGTGAGCTGGGGCGTCATGTCGGAATCCTTAGGGCCATAGGATTCGTCGGCCACAATCTCGATGTCGTAGTTGCCGGCCACATCAAGGCACTGGGAGCGCATGGATTTGCCGAAGCCGCCTGTGCCGGAAATCATCCCCACCTTGGACATGCCGCGCTTTTGGATGTCCTCGAAAATCTTCTCGCAGGCCATCTTGTCGGTGTGCGGGGTTTTGAAGACGAAGGGCTGCACGGGATCGATGATCACCACAGCGCCGCCCAGCGACACGAAGGGGATTTCGTAGTCGTTGAAGATGGGGGCCATGGCCATCGTGGTGCCCGTGGTGGAGCCGCCCACCATCGCCACGATCTCATCATCCTCCACAAGGCGCGTTGCAAAGGTGCGCGACTGGTTGGCATCGCCACCGTCGTCGTAGTCGATCAGCTCCAGCGGCCGGCCGAGGACGCCGCCCTCTTCGTTGATCTTGTCCACGTAGATGCGCAGCGTCTTCTTCTCAGGGTCGCCGAGGAAAGAGGCAGGGCCCGTTGCGGCCAGCACCGAGCCGATGCGGATGGGCTCGCCATCCTGCGCTGCGGCAGGAAGGACAAGGGCGGCCGCAAAGGCTGCCGAAAGGATCACACGTTTCATTCAGTTCCCTCCCAGTGTGCGCGGCCGTCGTTGGTGTGCGGCGGCGCGTGACAAGTGTTGTGAGACTTTGCCTCAGGCTGCCCACGTCCGGGCACGATGTGCAAGTCTTCGTAGAACGGTGATGTGGGCGTCGATCAAGGATTGCGCCGTGCGCACGCGAACCATTGCGGTCCGCCGTTTCCCTCCCATCCAACGCCGCTTGATGCGGTCTGTTTCCTCTGGCCGTTGCGACCACGTATGGTGCGTTCCTGCTTGGTTGACAGGCACGTGAGGCGCTCAATAAGTTACAAAAATCAGTTAAGTCAAGACTTTTTGTCACATATCCCGGCGCGGCCGGTGCGGCTGCCTGAGGGAGGGGCCGTGCGCGGGCGCAGCCTCAGGGCCAGACCACAAACGAGGAGAGGACGCCCATGGACCCGGTCTTGAGCGAGCGCGACGGCGCTGTGTTGACCGTGACGCTGAACCGCCCAGACAAGTTGAACTCATTCAACGAGGCCATGCACGCCGGCCTTGTCGACGCGTTCGGTGTTGCCGAGGCCCACAAGGGTGTGCGCGCCGTCATCCTCACAGGGGCGGGCCGCGCGTTTTCCGCAGGGCAGGATCTGTCGGAGCGCATGCGGAGCGCCGATGAAGGCCCGCCCAATCTCGGCGACAATCTCGAGCGGTTCTATAACCCCCTCGTGCGCAAGATCCGCGGTTTGCCTGTGCCTGTGGTGGCTGCCATCAACGGTGTGGCGGCAGGGGCCTCCCTCAACATCGCTCTGGCGTGCGACATTGTCATTGCCGCCCGCTCGGCAAGCTTCCTGGAGCCGTTCGCCAACCTTGGGCTGGTGCCCGACGCTGGCGGCACCTTCACCCTTCAGCGCGCCATCGGCCCCGTGCGCGCCCGCGCCATGATGATGCTTGCCGAGAAGGTGGATGCCGAGACGGCAGAGCGCTGGGGCCTTGTCTACAAGGTGGTGGACGACGATGCGTTGATGGCAGAGGCCGGGCGCCTTGCTTCGCGCCTGTCTTCCCTCCCCACCGATGGGCTCGCCGCCATCAAGCGCGCTCTGGTGTCGGCAGAAACCAGCACCTTTGACGATCAGCTGGATGTGGAGCGCGATGCCCAAAGGGCCGCCGGCCGCCACCCTGACTATCAGGAGGGTGTTGCCGCCTTCATGGAAAAGCGCGCCCCCAACTTCAAAGGCCGCTTGTGAGAAATCCCGAAGAAATTGCCGTTGCCGCCGCCGACATCATGTGGGCGGACGACAATGCCTCCCGTGCCCTCGGCATGGCGTTGGAGGACGTGGCGCCTGGCCGCGCGCGCCTCACCATGACCGTCAGAGAGGATATGACCAACGGCCACGGCATTGCCCACGGCGGGTTCATCTTCACCCTTGCCGATTCCGCCTTCGCCTTTGCCTGCAACTCCTCTGGCCAGCGCACCGTGGCAGGCCAGTGCCAGATCTCGTACCTGCGGCCCGTCACCAAAGGGGATCATTTGATCGCTGAGGCCATCGAGCGGTTTCGCGAAGGGCGATCGGGCATCACCGATGTGACGGTGCGCAACCAGGACGGGGAGGTGGTTGCCGAGTTTCGCGGCCATTCGCGCACCATCAAGGGCTCCCTGTTCGAGGACGGTTGAGGCGCCATGGAGTGGCGCGACGAAGCGCTGATCCTGTCAGCCCGCCCGTTCGGCGAGAATTCCAAGATCGTCGATCTTTTTGCCGTGCGGGAAGGGCGCGCGGCGGGCCTTGTGCGCGGCGCCCGCTCGCGGGGGACGCGGGCCACCGTTCAGCCAGGCAACCGCGTCTTTGCCACCTGGCGCGGGCGGCTGGACGGGCAGCTCGGCACCTTGCAGCTTGAGATGATCGAGGCGCGGGCCGGCCAGGTGATGGACCATGCGGTCGGTGCCTTCGGCCTTCAGGCCCTTGCAGCGCTCCTGGGATTTTTGCCCGAGCGCGACCCCCACCCCCGCCTTTACGCCGCCGCCAACGTATTGATCGACGCCTTCGACAACCCTGCCGATGCCGGCGAGACGGCGGTGCGTTTCGAGCTGATTTTTCTGGAAGAGTTCGGCTATGGCCTTGACCTGTCGGCCTGTGCGGCAACGGGTACGACGGACGACCTTGTCTATGTCTCCCCACGGTCGGGCCGTGCCGTCAGCCGTGCCGCTGGCGCCCCTTATGCGGACCGTATGCTCCCCTTGCCGGCCTTCTTGAAAGACGAAGGCCCCGTGAACGCGGCCTCCCTTGAGGCAGGCTTTCGCCTCACGTCCCACTTCTTGACGAGCGAAGTGGCCGCCCTTGCCGGCAAACCCTTGCCGCCGGCAAGGGAACGCTTCGTGCGGGCCGTCTTGAAGGCTGCCGCCCGTGCCCCGTGAGCGCACCGGTTAAACCCACAAACCATGTCCCGCATTGCACCGTAGCTAGAGGACGATCCGCTCGGTTTGAAGCAAACCGAGCGGGGCATGCGCTGGGGCAACAATGGAGAGGTGTGATGCGTTTGTTCCCAATGTTGTGTGTGGTGGTGGCACTCGCCCCTTTTCTGGCAGGACCTGCGATGGCTGAGACGGCTGAACCCTCCTTCACCGTCGTCTCCAAGGACGGAGACTTCGAGGTGCGCCGCTACGATCCTATGATTGTCGCCCACGTCACTGTGCCAGGCGATCGGGGCGAGGCGGCCAATCGCGGCTTCAGGGTGCTCGCCGACTATATTTTCGGCGCCAACCGCCCTGGCGAGAAGATCGCGATGACCGCCCCCGTCATCCAGGAGCCGACGGCGCGGGACGGCCAGAAAATCGCCATGACCGCCCCTGTTTTGCAGGAGCCTGCCGGCGCCGACACATGGACGGTGACCTTCGTCATGCCCGCAGAGTTCACCATGGAGACGCTGCCGGCGCCAAAGTCCGAGACGATCACCATCGAACAGGTGCCTGGCGACACCATGGCCGTGGTGCGCTTTTCAGGCTTCAACACCAAGGCACGCCTTGATGAGGAGACACAAAGGCTGCGCGCCTTCATGGCCGACAAAGGCCTTGCCGTTGAAGGAACGCCCCGCTTTGCCTTCTACAACCCGCCTTGGACGCTGCCTTTTTTGAGGCGCAACGAGGTGATGATCCCCACCAACTAGTCTTTAGACCCATCCAACGGTGGACGAGCCCGGTGGGATGGCGGCCAGCGGCAGCGTAACGCTTGCCCCTTGGCCGCGACGGCTCTATCGCCAAAGGGTTGGGTGGAGTGGCCATGAGTGATGAACTGATCCCGCCGATGGACGAAAGCGTGGACCTTAAGGACGCGCTGGAGGAGCGCTACCTTGCCTACGCGCTCTCCACCATCATGCACCGCGCGCTGCCTGATGTGCGCGACGGGCTAAAACCGGTCCACCGCAGGCTCCTGTTTGCCATGCGCCAGCTGCGCCTCGACCCTGGCGCGGCATTCAAGAAGTCAGCGCGGGTGGTGGGCGATGTCATCGGTAAGTTCCACCCCCACGGCGACCAGGCGGTCTATGATGCCCTTGTGCGCCTGGCGCAGGACTTTGCCGTGCGCTACCCGCTGGTGGACGGGCAGGGCAATTTCGGCACCGTCGACGGCGATGGCGCGGCCGCCATGCGCTACACAGAGGCGCGGCTGACGGAGGTCGCACGCCTCCTCCTCGACGGCCTTGACGAAGATGCTGTAGACTTTCGCGAGACCTACGACGGCTCCGAACAGGAGCCCGTGGTCCTGCCGGGGGGCTTCCCCAACCTTCTGGCCAATGGGTCATCCGGCATTGCTGTGGGGATGGCGACGAGCGTGCCGCCCCACAACGCGGCCGAGGTGGCAACGGCGGCCCTTCACCTCATCAAGCACCCAGAAGCGCGGCTCGACACCATCCTTGAAATGATTCCGGGGCCAGATTTCCCCACAGGCGGCATCATTGTCGAGCCGAGGGCGCAGATTGTCGACGCCTACCGCACAGGCCGCGGCGGCTTTCGCACACGCGCCCGTTGGGAGCGCCAGGACGGGGCGCGGGGGCAATGGGTGATCATCGTCACCGAGATCCCCTACCAGGTGCAAAAGAGCCGGCTGATCGAACGGATCGCCGAGCTGCTTGAAGCCAAAAAGCTCCCCCTCCTTGGCGATGTGCGCGACGAAAGCGCTGAGGACCTTCGCATCGTTCTTGAGCCGCGCGCGCGCACCGTCGACCCTGTGCTTTTGATGGAGAGCCTCTTCAAGCTCACAGATCTTGAAGCGCGCATCCCCCTCAACATGAACGTTCTCATGGAAGGGCAGGTGCCGCGGGTGGTGGGGCTCGTGGAGG
>JBCDCF010000306.1:0-5137 GCA_039182345.1 Pseudomonadota bacterium | reverse complement strand
CGGTTGCAACAGTTGCAGGCCGAATGGCGATTGCCTGGCTTGTGATTGTTGTGGCCGCGTTCGTTCTGATCCGCAGTCTGCCTGGCGACCCCATCGCCATGCTCTTGGACAGGGGCAACGTTGCCGCCGACGCTGCCGTGGTTGCTGACCTCAAGGCCGCCTGGGGCCTCGACCGACCCCTTAGCACCCAACTGGGGGACTGGCTGCACGGGTTCGTCACGTTCGACTGGGGCCGCTCCATCGTCTCAGGCGAACCGGTGTTCGAGGAGGTTGCGCGCCGGCTCCCCTGGTCCATGGCCATCGGCCTTGGGGGTCTTGGGCTCGCCATTGGCCTTGGCGGTGTTCTTGGCTTTTTTGCAGCGCTGACCCCGTCGGGCCTTGCCGACCGCGTGACCCGAGCGCTTGCCGTCGGCGCCCAGGCCGTGCCGGCCTTTGCGGTGGGCTTCATCCTCCTGTGGCTCTTTGCTGTGGAGCTGAAGTGGATCAAGCCATTTTCGGGCGGGGTGGTTGAGAGGCTCATCCTGCCCGTCTGCCTGGTGACGCTGTTTTCTGTTGGCTCTGTTGCCCGTGTGGCCCGCGTTGCCTTCCGCGAGGTGGTGGAAGCGCCCTGGTTCACCACCGCCCTTGCCAAAGGCCTTTCGGCACGGCGTGCCCTTTGGCACCACGGCAACCGCCATGCGGGGCTGACCCTTCTTGCCGCCTTTGCCCCTGAACTTGGCTGGGTGATCGGTGGGACGGTGGTGGCCGAAGTGGTGTTCGGCGTTCCCGGCCTGTCGGACTATCTGGTGGATGCCGTCAGGCACCGCGACTATGGGGTGATCCAGGCCTGTGTGGCGGCCATCGGCCTGTGGATCGTTGTCACGCTGGAGGTGGCGCGCGTGTTGCGCCGAAGGCTTGAGCCGCGCGAGACGGTGCTGCGATGAGGTGGCCCGCCGCCCTTGCCCTTTCCGTCGTGGGACTCGCCCTTTTGGGCGCCCTCTGGCAACCCCACGATCCAGGGGGCGTCGACTTGATGAACACCTTCGCGCCGCCGTCGCTCGCCCACCCTTTGGGGACCGACCACCTGGGGCGCGATCTTGCCTCCCGCGTTTTGGCTGGCGCTGGGCCCTCCCTCATCGCCATCGCCATCGGCCTTATGGCGACCCTTGGGCTTGGCGTTGCAGCGGGACTGCTCATTGTCTTTGCCGGGCGCGGCGTACGCTTTGTGGTGGAACGCGCCGCCGAGGCCACCCTTGCCGTTCCCACGTTGATTGTGGCCCTCGTCCTCGGCGCTTTGATCGGCGCCGGGCCGATGACGGCAGGCCTTGCGCTTGCTGCCACCGCATGGGCCCCTTACGCCATCGCCACCGCTGGCCTGACGGAACGGTTGACCGCTCAGCCCTACTGGCGCGCCACCCTTGCTCTGGGCGGGCCGCTCCACAGGGCAGCCGCCCAACACATTGTGCCGGGACTTGGAGCGCCCATGCGTGCCCTTGCCGGCGCTGATGCCGGCCGGGCGGTCATTCTGGTGGCAACGCTTGGGTTTTTGGGGCTTTCTGCCGACACCGGTCGGCCCGACTGGGGCGCGATGATCCACGAGTATCGCCTTCATGCCTTCAACACGCCGCTCCTCCTCGCCGCGCCCATTGTGGCAATTGCCGCTCTGTCACTGGCGCTCCACCTCTTGTTGGACGGAAGAGCCGGGCGGCGGGAGGCAATTGCATCGCCCCGCACGGGCTGGCGGGGGACCGTCGGCCGCAAGCCTCTTCCACCGAGCGTCCCCGCGCCGGTTGAGGTAACGGCGATCCAACAGCGCGTGCGCCCACCGGGCTGAGCGTTGGCCCGCAGTGAGGCGCCGCGTCCGGTGGGAAGAGACGGCTTCAAGCCACGCCACTTATTGCCACGGATCGCGTCCACCCCCTAGACAGAGGAGGCGCACCAAGACGTTTGCGGGAGAGAGGCGGTTGTCCGAACTGAACGAAACCCACGATCCCTCACGCAAGAGCTGGGTGGAAAGCGCGAACGCGCCAACGAGCGACTTTCCGATCCAGAACCTGCCCTACGGCGTGTTTCGCACCGATGGCGGCGGCAAAAGGGTCGGCGTTGCCATCGGCGACAAGATCTTGGATCTGACGGCCATGGAGGCGGCAGGCACGCTGCGCCCCTCTGGCACCCCTGTGTTCGATCAGGGTGTCTTGAACCCGTTCATGGCGCTCCCCCAATCGGTGTGGCGGGAGACGCGCAAGACCATTGCGGCGTTGCTGGACGCTGATGGCGGCGACAGAACCCTTCCCCTCGTGGCGATGGAGGAGGCGAGGATGTCTCTTCCCATCTTCGTGCGCTCCTTCACCGACTTTTACGCCTCCAAGGAGCACGCCACCAACGTCGGCACCATGTTTCGCGACCCCGACAATGCGTTGATGCCGAACTGGCTTCACATTCCCATCGGCTACAACGGGCGCGCGTCCACCGTGGTGGTGTCGGGAACGCCCATCCACCGTCCCAACGGCCAGTTGAAGGGCCCTCAGGACGATGCGCCCCGTTTCGGCCCCTGTGCAAAGCTCGATATTGAACTGGAGCTTGGCGCCATTGTGGGGACCGGCAACCCCATGGGCCAGCCCGTGACGACGGCCGAGGCCTACGCCAACATTTTCGGCTACGTCTTGATGAACGACTGGTCGGCGCGGGACATGCAGGTGTGGGAGTATCAACCGCTGGGCCCCTTCCAGGCGAAGGCGTTTGCAACCTCCATCAGCCCATGGGTGATCACGCGTGAGGCGTTGGAGCCCTTCCGTGTGGCAGCGCCCGAGCGGGTGAAGCCTCTCCTGCCATACCTGCGGGAAGAGACGCCCAACAATTTCGACATCCATATGGACGTGACCCTTGCCCCCGATGGCGGCGCGCCCACCCGCATCTGCCGCACGAACTATAGGGCGATGTACTACTCCTCAGCCCAGCAGCTGGCCCACCACGCCTCCTCCGGCTGTGCCATGGAGACGGGCGACCTTTTGGGCTCCGGCACCATCTCTGGCCAAACCCGCGACAGTTTCGGCTCCCTCCTTGAGGTGACGTGGAACGGGCGCGACCCTGTCCCCGTGGACGGGGGCACGCGCAGCTTCCTTGAGGATGGCGACACGGTGGACATCAAAGGCTGGTGCGAGGGCGACTATCGCATCGGCTTCGGCCATTGCGCAGGCACCATCCTGCCGGCGGTGGAATTCGGGCGATAAAATGGTTGCCGGGCGTACGCGGTAGCATTTGGCGCTCGGGCAAAAGGGACCTTTGGCGGTCATGAGCGAAGACGATGCCGTGCTGTACGACTACTGGCGCTCCTCCGCCAGCTACCGTGTGCGCATAGCGTTAAACCTCCTCGGCCTTCCCTACACCCGCACTCCGGTGGATCTTCTTGCCGGGGAGCAAGGGGGCGACAATCACCGCGCGTTGAACCCCCAAGGCCTTGTGCCGACGCTGGTGTTGGAGGGGACGGCGCTCACCCAGTCTCTCGCCATCATTGAGTATCTGCACGAGAGGACGGCAGGCTCCACGCTTTTGCCGGACGACGCGGCGGGGCGCTTTCGCGTGCGCCAGCTCTCCTACGTCGTGGCCATGGAGATCCACCCTATGTGCAACTTGAGTGTTGTGCGCAGGGTGAGCGACATTGCCGGCAGCGCCGAGCCCACCACCACCGCATGGATGCAGCACTTCATCGGCAAGGGTTTGCAAGCGTTGGAAGACCTTCTGGCCCTCACCGACGGCCCATTCTGCCATGGCGCCGTGCCGACCATGGCCGACTGCTGCCTCATCCCGCAGCTCTACAACGCAAAGCGCTGGGGTGTGGAGACGGGCCGCCTTGCGCGCATCACGGAGGCTGAGGCCGCTGCGAGCGCCCTTGAAGCCTTTCAAGCGGCCCAGCCCGTGGCCGTGGGCCCCCTGCCGGACTGATCCTACGACAATATACCCCTTGAGGGTATCCATGGCTCGGTCTATCTAGCACAGACCGCGGTCTTCAAGGGCGCGGCCAGCGTGCCACACGGCTTTGGAGACATTGCCATGCAGGACAGCCTGTCCGTTGCCCCCACAGCCCTTCAGGATGCCGAACACGAGGGCACGGTCATCGACCCTGTGTGCGGGATGCGCGTCTCTTTGGAGGGGGCCAGGCACACCAGCACGGTCGACGGCACGCGCTACGCGTTTTGCTCCAGCGGCTGCAAGACGCGGTTTGACACGCGGCCTGCCCTATTCTTGTCCGGCACGGCGCCCGGCCGGACAGCGCCCGGGGCAAAGGACGCCATCTACACCTGCCCCATGCACCCGGAGGTGGAGCAAAAAGGCCCTGGATCCTGCCCCATCTGCGGCATGGCGCTGGAGCCCAAAGGCGTCTCCATCAGCGAGGGACCCAGCGAAGAGTACGTGGACTTTCGTCGGCGTTTTATTGTTGGCGCCCTCTTCACCGTGCCCTTGTTTCTGCTGGCCATGGGACGGCACGTGGCCCCCGAGGCCGTCGCCTTCGTCCCCGCCGCGTGGCGCGACTGGGTGGAGCTGGTGCTGGCAACCCCCGTGGTCATGTGGTGCGCGCTCCCCTTCTTTGCGCGGGGCTGGGCGTCGTTGCGATCGCTGAACTTCAACATGTTCACGCTGATTGCCATCGGCGTCGCCTTGGCGTTCGCCTACTCGGTGGTGGCAACGGTCGCGCCGGGTCTGTTTCCCGACGCATTCCGTGGCGCCGATGGTGGTGTGGGCGTCTACTTCGAGGCCGCGGCGGTGATTGTGACGCTGGTGCTCCTCGGCCAGCTCCTGGAGCTGCGGGCACGTGAGCGTACAGGCAGCGCCATCAAAGCCCTCCTCGATCTGGCCCCCAAGACCGCGCGGCTGGTGGAGGCCGACGGCACGGAGCGCGACATCCCCCTCGACATGGTTATGGAAGGGGACCTGTTGCGTGTGCGCCCAGGGGAGAGGGTGCCCGTGGACGGCTCGGTGCATGAGGGCACCTCATCGGTGGACGAGTCCATGATGACCGGCGAGCCCATTCCCATAGCCAAAGCCCCTGGCGACCCTGTGGTGGGCGGCTCACTCAATCAAACGGGCGCGTTCGTGATGCGCGCGGAAAAGGTGGGCGCTGACACCATGCTGGCGCGGATTGTCACCATGGTGGCCGATG
>JBCDCF010000305.1:0-5143 GCA_039182345.1 Pseudomonadota bacterium | reverse complement strand
CCACCTGCTGCACGTTGGCGCCCATCGCATCGCAAAGGTCGGCGATCTCGTTGATGAAGGCGATCTTCGTGGCCAGGAAGGCGTTGGCGGCATACTTGATCAGCTCGGCGGTCCTGCGTTCGGTCACCACCAAAGGCGTTTCGTTGAGGTAGAGCGGGCGATAAAGCTCCCGCAAGGCTGCGGCAGCCCGCTCCGTCTCCGCGCCGACCACCACACGGTCGGGGCGCTTAAAGTCGGCAATGGCGGCCCCTTCGCGCAGGAACTCAGGGTTGGAGACCACATCGAAATCCGCGCGCGGTGCGACGGAGCGCACGATGTCCTCCACCTCGTCGCCCGTTCCCACGGGGACGGTGGATTTGGTGACGATCACCGTATAGCCCTCGATCAGACGGCCCACCTCTTCGGCCGCCGCGTAGACGTAGGACAGGTCCGCATGGCCATCGCCCCTGCGCGAAGGCGTGCCGACGGCAAGGAACACAACGTCAGCCGCGGCAATGGCTTCTGCCGGATCGGTGGTGAAGCTCAGCCGTCCCGCGTTGACATTGCTTTCCACCAGAACGTCGAGGCCTGGCTCGAAAATCGGCATCACGTTGCGCCGCAGCGCGTCGATCTTTCCAGCGTCCTTGTCCACGCACACGACATCGTGTCCGAAGTCGGCAAAGCAGGCCCCCGAAACGAGACCGACGTACCCCGTCCCAATCATCACAACGCGCATAAGTTACTCTCCGCAATGGTGGCGGCATCAACGACACAAGGGTCCTGCCACGATTGCGTGGCAGGAGAAAGACAGCGGGTAGCATGGCACCTTTGCAACGCAAGGTGGCTGGCGTGGTGCCGAAACGCCCCCGTTCGTGGCGGGGTGACGCATACCACGGATGTGGAGTAAAGCCATGGCCGGCCTGCCATGCACGTTTGCGGCCGCATGGGGGCAAACCACAGGAGGTGCCAAGGTGGCCAATCGCATCAACCCGCCGGAGCTTTACAACGCCGTGCAACACGGGTTTTCCCACGCCTCGGAGAGCGGTGCGGGCCGCACCATCCACTGCGCCGGCCAGGTGGCGTGGGACAAGGACGGCAACATCGTCGGCCCAGGCGATTTGGCGGCGCAGACCCGTCAGGCCCTTGCGAACCTCAAAGCGGTTCTCGCAGCCGGCGGCGCGACCCCAGCCGACATCGTGCGCATCAGAACCTATGTGGTGGATCACACCCCTGAAAAGCTCGCCCCCGTCGGTACGGCGCTCGCCGAGTTTTGGGGCGACGTCACCCCCTCTCCCAACACCTGGATCGGTGTTCAGGCCCTCGCCTTGCCCGATTTCCTGGTGGAGATTGAGGCAACCGCTGTGGTGGCCGGCTGAGCGAGGCACACTGACCCGCGTGCTGGCGGCGCTTTTTGAGTGGCGGTGTGCCCCGGTGAAGCGGCCCGTCGCCGTCAGTCCAAGCGCCTGTAGATCAAAACCACGGGCACGATGATGAGGTACATGACAATCCCGTAGACGGCCGAGGGGAGGGCGTAGGTGGTGAAATCCTCGCCGCCCCCCGCGACAATGGCTGCGACGGCAATGCCGAGGGTGCCGTTTTGAACACCGGTTTCGACGGAGATCGTCTTGGCCTCGCGCACGCTGCGGCCCAGCAGGAGCGGCACCGCAAAGCCGACGGTGGTGAGCGCGACCAGAAGTGCCAGCAACGCAGGACCCAGCACCGGAAGGTTCGCGACGAAAACGCCCCAGTTCAAAACAAGCGCCACACAGATGATGGCGATGAACACCAGCGTTGCGAGGGCTGACAGAAGCGGCTCGACCCGTTGCATCATCACCGGTGCCCAATGCCGCACGGCAAGCCCGATCACGATCGGGACGGCGGTCAGCATGAACATTTGGACCGCCGTGGATGTGATGTTCACCTGACCCGCGTCGGCCTCCAGAAAGGTGCGTGTGGCAAGGGTCAAGATGGTCGGGACCGTGACGATGGCGGCAAGGCTGATCACCGCCGTCAGCGACACGGAAAGGGCAACGTCTCCTCTGGCAAGCTTGGAGATGATGTTGCTGGTCACCCCGCCAGGGCACGCGGCGAGGATCATGAACCCCACCGCCATGTGCGCCTGGAGCCCGAACAGTAAGATGCAGGCGAATGCCACCACGGGAAGCAAGATGACCTGGTGAAGGGCCCCCACCAGGAACGCCAGCGGCCGCTCAGCCACGCGCGCAAAGTCCGCCAGCGTGAGCCCGACCCCCAACGAAAACATGATGAAGGCCAGCCCCAGCGGCAGCACCACCGAAAACACAGTGTCCAAGCCATACTCGCTTTCGTTGGCGCGGTCAGAATGTGCCGACGCCTCGCGGTCTGTCGCCGGCGCGTCAAACGCCGCACGGCCTATCGCGCTGAGACTATCGCCGCCACCCTTTTCGAGTGCGCCAACGGTCGGAGGTGATCGGCTCGCCCAAAGCCGCGCACGGTCACCACCCACCTGCCAGCGATTGCGAACCTTTGGGCTGCGTTTCCGGCCGGCCGGCCATTTGCGGCCAGCTGCCAAACCGTGTTTTGCCCGCAGGTTTGCCGAAATGGGGTGCCCGTGGCCGGCAGCCAGGAAGGATCGGCCTTGATTTGATGGTGCCCTCAGGCAAAAAGGACGGGTTGATGGGGGTGTAGCTCAATTGGTTAGAGCCGATCGCTCATAACGATTTGGTTGGGGGTTCGAGTCCCTCCGCCCCTACAATCATCTTGCCGACACTTGTGCGTTTAAGGGGAGCCCCAGCCGCGCGCCGGCGCTGCCGCTTGCCAACCCATTCCAAGGGGCGTCAACGGCGGTGGCGGGTTTGCCGTGCTGCGGCCAATGGGGCAAATGTGACAGCATTCGTTCAGGTGGGAACGGGTTTGGTGAGGCCGCAGCGGCCGCCCCGTCGCTGCCCATGCGCACAAATTGCGCCAAGCCCCGCGGTCGTTGCGGGGGGTGAAGACCAAGAAAGGGACAACGGATGCAAAGCCGCATAGTTGCGTTGGCTGCCGCCGTCGCGCTGGCACTCTCCTTCGCGCCAAGCAATGCGAAGGCCAAGGACATTCTCACACTGGTCGGCCATGGGAGCGTGTCTGCGCCCAGCGATCTTGCCACCATCGTCGTCGGCGTGGAGACCACGGAAGACGAAGCCGCCGATGCGTTGGAGCGCAACAGCCGCGACACAGCAGCGGTGATCGACGCGGCCGTAGAGGCGGGCGTCCCCAAAGAAGCCATCAAGACGTCAAGCTTTTCGGTGAGCCCGCGCTACGGCGACAGCTACTCCAGCGGCCGGTCGGGGCAGACCGAGAGCTACCTCGTGTCCAACACGGTGGAGATCCACATCGAGGATTTGGACTCCTTGGGTGACCTCTTGGATCGCCTTGTGCGCAGCGGTGCCAACACCATTCGCCACGTCACCTTCGGTTTTCAGGACCCGACGGCGCTGACGGACGAGGCTCGCCGCCTGGCCGTCACCGATGCCAAACGCAAGGCCACCCTGTTTGCCGAGGCCACTGGCGTCACGCTCGGTCCCATCACCATGATCCGCGAAGGCGGGATGCCTCAGCCGGGGGCCGTGGCGCGCATGGCCGCGTCCGTTCCCGTCACCCCTGGCGACAGGGAGGTGTCGGCCTCGGTGGAGATCACCTGGACCATCGTCCAGTAGGTTTGGCCGTCAGCGGGCGGTGGGGCGTTGGCGTCTCACCGCTCAGGCGCAAGGCTGAGGCCTTGGGAGATGCCATCGTCGTACGCCTTCGGCAGCGTGTTGGTGTCAGGCACATAGACCTGGACAGGCTCGTTCAACCCGCGGACGGCGTGCGCCCCGGCATCGCACATCAAGCGCCCGTGCCGGCGGCCAATGTCGGCGACGGGCTGGGACACCAGATACTCCCGCCCAAGGCGGCTACACAGCGCGGCGATGCGGGCGGCAACGTTCACGTCGCGGCCGATGGCGGTAAAGTCCAATCGGTCGCCTGACCCCACGTTGCCGAAGACCGCGTCCCCCACATGGACCGCAAGGCCAAAGTGCACAGGCAGGATCTGCCCGCCGATGGTGACAGGCTCGATGGGCGTGTCGAGGGCCGCGCGCGAAGCCTCCAGAGCTGCAAGGACGGCGTCATCGTCACCGCGGCCTTCCACAGGAAAGATCGCAACCACAGCATCGCCCACGAACTTCAACACCTCGCCGCCAGCAGCCTCGATGGGTGGCACCACAATGTCGTAGTAGCGGTTGATGAGGTCCGCCGTTTCCTGGGGCGGCAGCTGTGTGGACATGTTCGTGAAGCCGCGCAGGTCCGCAATGGCAATGGCTGAGCGCAGCGCCATCACCTGCCCGCGGTGGATGGTGCCGTTGATGATCTGCCCCGCAGGCCCCTTGCCCACATAAGCGCCCAGCACCTCGCGAAACGTGCTGCGCAACGTCTTGATCTCCACCACCAGCGACAGTGTCGGCACGATGGCGGCGATGGTGGCAAGGTCGGCGGCCGAGAAGCCAGCCGGGTCGTGGGTTGCAAGGGTGGCGAAGATCTGCTCGCCGGCGGAATCCTTCAGCGGCACCACCGTGTAGTGCTTCAGCCCCTCAGCCTTCAACTCGGGCACAATGTCGAACGCGCCGTCGGGGATGGCGGCAAGGTCAAGGTGCAGCCACTCACCACCGCGTTCGCTCGCCACCTTTAAGGGGCTGCGCTCAAAAAGGCCGTCTGAGCGCTGGTCGTAGCTGTAGCGGGTGAACTCTATCGGTTGGTTCTGCCGCCAGATCACGCCGGCGGCCAGCAGCGACGGGCTCAGCATGCCAAACGAGATGGTCAGCCTGTCCAAAGGCATGCCGAACGCCACAAGGCGATGGGCAAGCGCATCCACCAGCGCGGCAAAGTCCAGCCCCACCGCCTCACGCGACAGCCATTCGTTAATGTGGGTGGCCGGCGTACCGGTGTTGATGAGAATGGCCGAACGCCTCCAACGTGGTGCGATGGATGGCGTCAGACACCAAAAACCCGGCGCTCACCGGTCGGCAGGCACCGTCATCGCAATGACATGGAGGGTATTTGGCGGGGCCCCGCGCCCGTGCAAGTGCGCACTGGTGCAAGGCCGCCTTGCGCCCGTGGAATGATGGGCCCGCAAAGCAAGAGGGCGCCGGCGGTGACCGGCGCCCTT
>JBCDCF010000304.1:0-5155 GCA_039182345.1 Pseudomonadota bacterium | reverse complement strand
TGGTGGTCAACCTTTACCCGTTTGAGGCAACAGTTGCGCGTGGGGCCGACTTTGAAGCGACCTCTGAAAGAATAGTCCATGGAAAAGGTATCGTTGCTACGATAGCGCCAAACATAAGTGTAGCGCAGACCACGCGAACTTGTTTTGCACGTCCAAGTCCCCACGAGCCAGTTGCCTGACGCTTGCGCCGATGCGGGGGAGGGGGTGAAGGCGAACGCCATAAGGCACCAGAAAATCAAAAGAAAACGCATTGTACGCTCCAACGGGTGTGCGCCTATCAAACCCCATCGCCAAGGGATTGGAGCGCGCACTGTCAAGAATAGTCGGCCGCAGCCGGTGACAGGTGTTTGGTCTGGCTAAATCCGCCGACAGCGGGTCTTTGTGTCGGGGGGAATGGGATGCTCTACAAAGCTGTTACGCCGCAGGGGTCGCACGGTTGCAAGGATGGTCCCTTGTTTCATGATGTCGGTGAGTTCGGCGAGGTCGCGCGCGGGCAAGCGGTCATTGTTGAAGCGCACGCGCGTGGTCACAAAGCTGTCGAATGTGCGTGTCAGTCGGCGATTCCTGTTGAGGCTCCATTTGCCTGTGCCAAAACCATTCCCAGTCACTTTGATGCCGCTCAAACGCCCCCCAAGGGCAAAATCCATGGAGAACGCGCCGTTGCTGCGATACCGCCAAATGGCCTTGAAGCGGATGGTGCTCACCTTGGTCTGGCACGTCCATGTGCCGACCAGGCGATCGCTGATCGACTGGGCCGATGCAGGCAGCGGCGCGAAGGCGACCACGGCCAGAAACGAAAAGATTAGAAAAAATCGCATGTTAGACTCCGATAAGGGTGGCGCCGATCTTGTCCGATCGCCGGCATTGCGCCTGTCCCTCTCCCAAGATGTGTCAGCTGTCCGGCGGGGTGTGATGGCCTTAGCCCTCACACTTGTTCTCATCATGGCAAGCGCTGACACAGTCTTTGCGCAGTCGGGCTGCGGGCACCCCGATGCACCGTGTGAGACGGCGCTCGGCAGCTATCACGTGGCCTTTCCGGAAGGAGAGGCGGCAGCGCCCCGCCCGGCGGTGATCTACTATCACGGCGCCGGCGGCACGGGTCGCACCATTGTGGATGGGGCGATGGCCAAGGCATTGACCGCCCGCGGCTTCGTGGTCATTGCGCCAAACGGTCTGGAACGCCCCCAGTCGCGCTTTGGCCCCGGCTGGTTCTTTCTGCCTGAGCGGCCCGGCCGGCGCGACGAACTGGCCTTCACCCGCAGCCTCATCGAGGATGCAGTCACGCGCCACAATGTAGACCCTGACAGGATTGCGCTCACAGGCTATTCCATCGGCGGTTCGCTGGTGTGGTACTTGGCTTGTGCGGACAGCACCTTGGCAGCCGCCTACCTGCCTTATGCCGGCGGGTTCTGGCGGCCCCACCCTGTGGATTGCGATGGGCCGGTCAAACTCCTCCACACCCATGGCTGGCGGGATCAGACTGTGCCGTTGGAAGGCAGACCCTTACGCGGCGGCGCGCTCTACCAAGGCGACATTTTCGAGGGCCTTCAGCGCTGGCGGGAAGAAAACGGCTGCACCAATTTGCGGGCCGATGAGTTTCAGACCGAAGGTCGCTATTGGCATAGGCGCTACACCACCTGTTCCCCCGGCAGCGCCTTGCAATTGGCCTTGTGGCCAGGCGGTCATGTGCCTCCCGATGCCGAATGGGCTCATATGGCCGCCGACTGGTTCCAAACCAACGTCGTGGATGCCGACCGGCAGGCGGGCGAACAATGACAGGCGATCACCCCCAAATGGCCCCTTCAGACACCCTCCCTCGGGCCCACACCCTCACCAATACGCCGGGGGAGGCCCAGCTGACCGTGCGCCTTTCCTACGATGACAGGCACCGCCGGCGCCTTGTGGTGAGCGCTGTGGACGGCACGCGCGTCCTCATCGATCTTGCCAAGGCAACCCGCCTGCGCAGCGGCGACACCCTCGCCATGGATGACGGCCGAACCCTAAAGATTGCCGCTGAGGACGAGCCTGTCGCCGACATCTTCGCCGCTGACGAGAGAGCCTTGCGCACCCTTGCCTGGCACCTTGGCAACCGCCACACCCCCACCGCCATTCTTGCCGACCGCCTTCGCATCCGCAGGGACCATGTCCTTGAAGACATGGCCCGCCGCCTCGGCGCACAGGTCACGACCGCCGACGCCCCCTTCGACCCCGAGCCCGGCGCCTACCACGGCGAGGGCCACCACCATCACCACCATCATGATGACGACGATGACTAGGGGAGTGTGGACGCTTCACAATCGATCCTATCTCCGTCCGGTGCCTGGCGTCACGGGCTGACATGGACCAACAGGCGCACAGTGTCTGTCCTACGGAAACCTGATCAACTCGATGGTGTACAGGCCGCCGCACCAGCCATTGCCCAATCCACTCCAGGCTGAGTTATGCACTTTCTAGGCGATATCCCCGAACGGTTAGCCCTGTGGGCTTACAATTCTATCTCTGGAATGATGACGCCGAACATGCGCTTGGTGACATTTCATTTTCGTGAGAACCGTGTCACCTATACTTACTATCTTGAAGGACCCGCGAGTGACGATGATGTGGAAAATGCTGAGATCGTTGCCCTGAATTTTGATGCTGGACT
Source organism: Pseudomonadota bacterium (assembly GCA_039182345.1). Taxonomy (GTDB): domain Bacteria; phylum Pseudomonadota; class Alphaproteobacteria; order Rhizobiales; family Amorphaceae; genus Acuticoccus. The sequence continues at coordinate 2,511 of JBCDCF010000304.1, read as the reverse complement.
TTGGTTCAAGCTGGATGGGCTCGACGTCGACTATAACGTCACGCAGAAACCATTGGGATACATAAAGACAGACGGGATGCATTTGTACGGTAGGTGGGAGCCGGCTGACGCAGATACCCACAAAGGGTCATCGTAGGTGGCGGCAAACCCTCAGCAATGGGAACCGCGCAATGCCGATGGGCACATGGTGGCCAGCTTGGCATGAGCGGGGGTGAGGTGATCGATGCGGCGGCCCTTGCGCGGCTGGCGGCGTGGTTTTCGCCAGCCTGCCCGGTGGGGGCGTTCAGCTATTCCCACGGGCTTGAGCGGCTGTGCGAGGACGGGGCGCTTGCCAACCGCCAGGATGCTGAGACGGCGATCGCCCTTGCGCTCACCGATGGGAGCGGGCGGACCGATGCGATCCTTCTGGCCGAGACCTGGCGGGCGCAGACCGACGGGCGGTCGGTGGAACCTTTGCGCCAGCTCAGCCTTGCCCTTGCCCCAACGGCGGAGCGCTGGCAGGAGAGCGTGCGCCAGGGCAATGCCTTCGCCGCGGTGATCGATGGGGCCTGGCCGCTCGGCGTTCCCCTCGCAGGCCGTGGGGATCTGCCTTATCCTGTGGCCGTTGGCCTTGCGGGAGCCGGCCACGGTGTCCCCTTGCGCCCCCTCGTCCACGGCTTTTTAATGGCCTTTGCCGCCAACCTCATCTCCGCTGCGGTGAGGTTGGTGCCTTTGGGGCAGACCGACGGCCAGCGGCTGACGGCGCGCCTGTCCGACCTTGCCGACACGCTCACGCAGGAGGCCTGTGCGGCCGATCTTGACGATATTGGCGGGGCTGCGCTCGGCCTGGATCTTGCCTCAATGCGTCACGAATGCCAGGAGGTGAGGCTATACCGTTCATGACACGGGCTTGAAGGAACACGCCGACGATGACACGCACGTCCCATGGACCGCTCAGAGTGGGGATTGGCGGGCCGGTGGGCTCGGGCAAGACCATGTTGATGGAACGCCTGTGCAAGGCGCTCCGCGACACGGTCGACATCGTCGCCATCACCAACGACATCTACACCAAGGAAGATGCGCTTATCCTGTCGCGCGCCGAAGCGCTGGACGAGGCGCGCATCATGGGCGTGGAAACAGGGGGGTGCCCGCACACCGCGATCCGCGAGGACGCATCCATCAACCTTGCTGCCATCGATGAGATGCGCGGCCGCTTCCCGCATGTGGATCTGGTGCTGGTGGAGTCTGGTGGCGACAACCTTGCCGCCACCTTCTCGCCCGAGCTGGCGGACATCACCATCTACGTCATCGACGTGGCGGCGGGCGAAAAGATCCCCCGCAAGGGCGGCCCCGGCATCACACGGTCCGATCTCCTGATCATCAACAAGACCGACCTTGCCCCGTTCGTCGGCGCGTCGCTGGATGTGATGGAGGCGGACGCCAAGAGGATGCGCGGCGAGCGCCCCTTCATCATGGCCAACCTCAAAGCCGGCAACGGTGTGGACGCCGTCATTGCCTTCCTGCGCGAAGTAGGCGGTCTGGCGGCGACGCCATGAGCGCGGCGGGCTAGGGCCGTGCCATGAGCGACCGTGCCCAGCGCGATGCGCTCATCTCCGAGCGCGTGCTTGAAAGCATGCGCGACGGGGTGGTGAGCATTGACCTCAAAGGTCGCATCATCACCTTCAACACCGCCGCAGGGCGGATCCTCGGCAAAACACCCTCACAGGTGCTCGGCCAGTCCTTCGCCGAGGAGTTTTTGGCGGAGGAAAGCTTCGACGATTTCAACGAGGTGGTGTTCAAGGCCATCTATGAGGCCGAGGTCACCCACTCGGTGGAAATCGCCTTGAAGGTGGATGGCAAGCGGACCGACCTGATGGTGGCCTCAAGCTTCCTCACCCTTGAACAGGGCGACGGGGAGACGGAGGAGCGGCTTGGCGTGGTTGTGGTCTTTTCCGATACCACGGAGGAGCGCAAGCGCCGCAAGATCAAGCGTCTGTTCGGCGAGTACGTGGACCCGCGCATTGTGGAAAGGATCCTCAGCCGCGACGAGGCCTCCCGCAGCCGTCACGCGGAGATGACCATCTCGTTCGTGGACATGCGCAACTTCACAGGCTGGTCGGAGCGGCTCGACGTCGACACCCTGATCGATCTGTTGAACCGCTTTCTGGCGGGCATGACGGAGCCCATCGGTCAGGCCGGCGGGATCACCGACAAGTATATCGGCGATTCCGTCATGGCCTGCTGGGGACCGCCGTTCACCGATGCCGCCACACAGGCGGTGGATGCCTGCAAGGCGGCGCTGGGCCAGATGGCTGCCCTGCCGGCTTTGCGCGATGAGTTGGCGGCCGCCGGCGTGGACGGTGCGGACACGCTGGATGCGGTCGTGGGACTTGCCACAGGCGGGGTGATTGCCGGGGACGTCGGCCCGCCCTCCAGCCGCAACTACACCGTCATCGGCAATGCTGTGAACCTTGCCGCCCGTCTTCAGGAAGCCGCCAAAGTCTATGGCCAAAGCATCATCGTGTCGGAAGA
>JBCDCF010000303.1:0-5175 GCA_039182345.1 Pseudomonadota bacterium | reverse complement strand
TGGGGCGAAGACGATCCGTGGATCCCGCTCGACCGCGGCCGGGCCCTCCACGCTCGCATGCCGCCGGCCGTTTTCGACACGATGCCAGGCGTTGGACACTTGCCACAACTGGAAGACCCTGACGGAGTGCTTAAGAGGATTGTGGGTTTTCTGAGTGAATAGTCTGGCGACCACAGCGCCACGGCTCTGATGGACGCGACAGGGTGCGCCCTCGACGACGTTTTGGCTTGTATAGGCGACAGCCCCGCGCGACCCTTGCCCCCCATCCAACCGCAATCCCACCGAGGCGTGGTGGGCCAATCCGCCCCCTTCCGCCCCTCCCCAAACTCCAGTAACTCCGATTGATGCGCCCATTTTTGATCCTGCAACTGCGCCCTGAAGATGATGCCGCCGACGGCGAGTACGCGGCGTTCCTCGAAAAAGGCCGCATCGATGCGGGCCGCACCCACCGCATTCGTGTGGAGCGTGACCCGCTGCCGGCCGGCCTCTCGCTCGATGACTATGCGGGGGTGATCGTCGGCGGAGGCCCCGGCTGCGTCAGCGATGCGGCGGACACGAAGCCTGACGATGAGGCGCGGGCGGAGGCAGCAATCTTGTCGATCATGCCGGCGGTGGTGGCTGGCGACATCCCCTTCATGGGGTGCTGCTACGGCATTTCCATCCTGGCGCACCACCTTGGCGCTGAAGTCTCCAAACGCCGCTGGAGTGAGCCTGTGGGGCCGGTCGAGGTCCAAGTGACGGAGGCTGGCCGTGCCGATCCGCTCCTACAGGATCTGCCGGACCACTTCACCGCCCTTGTGGGCCACAAGGAAGCGACACAGGAACTGCCTGAGGGGTGCGTCCACCTCGTCGCTTCAACACGATGTCCGTTCCAGATGATCCGGCATGGCAAGAACGTTTATGCGACGCAGTTCCACCCTGAGGCCGATGGTGATGTCTTCGCTGAGCGCATCAAGATTTACCTGCACCGCGGATACTTCCCGCCGGACGATGCCGAACGACTGACAGCCGAAGCGCTGGCGGCGGATGCCTCAACCCCTCCGACCATCCTCCAACGGTTCATTCAACGCTACGGCTGATCGACGGCTGACCACAAGCTTGGTGTCCTCGCAGCATAGCGGCCGGTGCCGCGAGGACTTACGGGATCAGAACGGTGGCGCCGAGGGTCGTTCCCGATTCGATGGCTTGGTGGGCGGCAACGGCGTCTTTCAGGGCGTAGGTGTGGTTGATGTTGGCATCAAGGATCCCGTCGGCGACGGCCTTGAAGAGGTCACGGGCCGCCCAGTCCAAGTCTTCGCGTTTGGCAAGGTAGTGCATGATCGCCGGGCGTGTGATGATGAGCGAACCGCGGCGGCCAAGGTCCTGAATGATGTCCACAGGGTCTGGCGGCCCTGACACATGACCATAGGCCGCGCACACCCCCATCAGACGCAGACTGTCGAGGGAGGCTTGCAGGGTATCTTTGCCGATGGCCTCGTAGACCACCGCGCAGCCTTCACCATCGGTGACCTCGCGCACAACATCCACAAAGCTTTCCTCCGCGCGGACCACAGGGTGGTGGCAGCCTGCCGCGCGGGCGGCTTCGGCCTTTTCACGGGTGGAGACGGTTCCGACCACGGTCGCGCCCAATGCCTTTGCCCATTGGCACAGGATCAGCCCCATGCCACCGGCCGCTGCATGCACCAAGACTGTGTCGCCCTCTTGCACGGGGTAGGTTCGGTGCAGGAGGTAGTGCGCCGTCATCCCTTTCATCAGCAGTGCTGCGATCACGGTGTCATCCAATCCATCCGGCAGACGAAGGAGTGTGTCGGCGGGATAGTTGCGGACCTCGCAGTAGCTGCCGAGCGGCGGGATGCCGTAGGCCACACGGTCCCCGGTTTGGAACTGGGTGACGCCCTCACCCACCCCTTCCACAATGCCGACGCCTTCAAAGCCAATGACAACAGGCGGCGTCGGCACCGGCCAGGGATGGGAGATGCCACCGCGGTGGTAGGTGTCGGCGAAGTTCACCCCGATGGCTGTGTGGCGGAGACGCACCTCGCCGGCGCTAGGGTCTGAAATGGGCCAGTCTTGCCAGGTCATCACGTGTGGTGGGCCGAGTTTATGAATCACCTGCGCTTTTGCCATGATCCCCTCCTTCCGTGTCGACGGTGCGTCAGACTGCGATGTCCGCCGGCATCCGTTGGCGCACCGGTGCAAGCCTCCGCGCGTTCCTCGCCGCTGGCAAGAGATTGACGACGAAGGCGAGGCGGCCGAACGTCGGAGGTGCGGTGATGGTGGCCCTTGCGGCCGGCGGGGGTCAGCGCTTCGTCACATGGGCGGCGAAGCGTGCGGCGTTTTCCTTCACAAAGTCGCTGGCGTCGGCTTTGGCGTCCCAGAACTGGGGTTGCGCTTTGGGGATGGTGAGCGCCCTTCGCACGGCAGGCCTTTCATCCATGCGGTCGAACCATGCCTTGAGGTTTGGCAGATCGTCCACCTCCACCCGCGCCCAGGGGTAAGCGCGCGCCCAAGGGTAGGTTGCCATGTCGGCAATGGAGTAGTCGCCCACCAGGTAGTCTCGACCCTGCAGCCTGGTGTCCAAGACCTCCATCAGGCGGCGGGATTCGGTGACGTAGCGGTTGATGGAGAATGGTTCCTCCTGCCCGTTGGGTGCGGCGATGCGCTGGAAGTACATGGCCTGCCCCATCATCGGCCCCACGTGGCCGACCTGGAAGAACAGCCATTGCAAGGTTTCGGACCGGGCGAGGCGCTCATCGGGCAAAAACCTGCCGCACTTTTCGGCCAGATGCCAAAGGATCGCGCCCGATTCAAAAATAGCGCGATTTTCCGACCGATCGAAAATTGTTGGAATCTTGCCGTTGGGGTTCAACTTCAAGTAATCGGGTGACGTCTGCTCATTCTTTGCAAAGTCGATGACCGTCAGATCGTAAGGGATGCCGGCCTCTTCCAGGGCAATCACGGGCTTGTACCCGTTCATGGTCGCGGCGGTGTAAAGGTGGATATCAGCCTTGGTCATGGACGATCTCTTGCGGTGGGGATGGACGGCCGGCACGAAGGCGGGGCGGGTGTGCGACGGCCCGCGTGACCGCCTTGATACTGGTGGAAACCTTAGGCGCCCTTGACGGGCACCCGTGTGGTGCGAAAACTGCGTGTCGAGGGATAAAAGTTCAACCAGTATACTTTTGGTAACCTTCTAGGGCGTGAGGGACGACGAACATGCGCGCGCGGATCGAAACGGATGAGAAGGGTCGCCGCCATGTGCACGAGCCGTGCTTGACTCCCTGTGCCATCGAGCGCGGGATGAGGATCATCGGCGGCAAGTGGACGGGGTCGATCCTGTGGCACTTGAAGGACGGCCCTGTGCGCTTCAACGACCTTGCCCGCATGGTGGGCGGCGCCAGCAAGAAGATGATCACCGAGAGGCTGCGTCAGTTGGAGGGGCAAGGGTTGGTCAAACGCCAGGTGATCGACAGCGCGCCCGTCTCTGTGGAGTATTCGATCACACCTTTCGGTCGTTCCGCCCTCGGTATCTTGGATGCGTTGCGCACGTGGAGCGACAATCTTCCGGCAGATTTGCAGGGCCATGATTGACCCCCTACCCCGCCTCAAACCGCATCCCGTCCCCGCCATCCACCCAGTGCCGGAACACGCGGCCGATGGCAGGCTCGCCAGCGTCTACACACAGACCAAAAACGGCCTCGGCGTGCCTTGGATGGGTGTGGTTGCGATGGCCTTTGCGCACTACCCGGTGTTCTACAGCCGCCTCTGGTCCGCCTTGGAGCCCATTGTGGGCCGGGCTTGCTTTGCCGAAGCGTGCGCCGCCTTGCGGGCCGAGGCTGAAGCGCAGGCGGCGACCTTTTCGCCGTCGCCTCTGGGCGGCCGGCTGACAGCCATGGGCTATGGCGAGGGTGAGCTGACCGCGATCCGCGCCTGCATCGAAGTCTTCGCCGCAGGCAACATGCCCTACATTGTCATGGCGACACTGGCCCGCGGCCTGCTGGAAGGGCGACCCTGGACCGCCAGCGGAGACCCTGGCACCCCCCTCTCTCCGCCGGCACACCCCAAACCCGTCCTGATGGAATCCCACCACGCGACGCCTGAGACACAGGCCCTCTACGATGACATCAAGACGGCACTGGGTCTGCCTTTCGTGAATACTGACTACCGTGCCCTGGCGCGCTGGCCGAGTTACTTCGATGTGGCGTGGACGGGGCTGCGAGGTTGCGTGACGGCGGCGGCTTACGAACCCTCAGTCGAAGCCGTCCATCGGCGTGCCGATGCCTTGTCCATGGCTTTGCCGAACGCGTCCGGCGTCGACCCTGCCGCCCTCGCAGATGCCGCTAGGGAGGACGCACCCCTGCACGAAGTCTTGGATGTGGTCCGCCTGTTCCAATGGCTGCTGCCGGGGCTCGCCGTCAACGTTGCTATCCTGCAAGCACAGTTGGCGCACACCTGACGACATTGACTTCTGGGACTCCATGTCAGTCCGTGTGGCAAAGCTTTATGTTCGCCAAGACGCCTGACCGAAGGGTGGAGGTCAGTCTTCCGCGATGGGCAGCTTGCCTTGTGTGAAAGCAATTCTAGGGTCTGCGGAGTGTTCGACGTCGTCTCCGCAGATTTCGACCCAAGGATGCTTTCTGTGCTCATAGACGGAGAAGTGTGGGGGTGGGAACTCCGGGTCAGCGAATGCGCCGACCGGGATCGCGGTGACGCCGGGCCAACCTTCGATCACGTAGGCGAGCGTTGACCCGCAGTCTGGGCAAAACCGGTACGTTGCTTTGTGGCCGCTGTAAGCCATGCGCTCCCAGGTGGAGAACTGGCCGGTGAGCACAACCTTGTCGTCAGGCCAGCGCGCTTGCGTCGCAAACACGCTGCCGGACCGTTTTTGACACGCATGGCAATGGCAGACGGACACCCGCACAGGTGAACCTTCGCAGGTCGCCGACAGTTGACCGCATCGGCAGGTCGCCGTTCGCTGGGTCATGTGCGCAAAACCTTGGCGCTGTTGAGTGTGTCTCGTCTACGCGCAAGCAAAACAGGATCCCCCGCCCGAAGCAAGCCAAGGACGATGTCTGCAGCGCCCCATGGGGCCTCAGCGACCTGCGATGCACCCAATCAAGGCTCGTTCCATCGGCGCCGCAATACGGATCTGAACCAATTTTAGTCTTGATTAAG
>JBCDCF010000302.1:0-5180 GCA_039182345.1 Pseudomonadota bacterium | reverse complement strand
GTCCATCGAGCGCGGCAACCCCGATGTTGAGCACGAGCGCGCCGTCGCCGTTTACGACCTTTTGGAAGAAAACGTCTTTGAACCGTCCGGCGCACCTGACGGCCCTTACAAGCTGAACCTGTCCATCGTTGAAGGCCGCCTCGTCTTCCAGATTATGAACGAAGCGGGCGGGCACATCGTCACCCACGTCCTCTCCCTCAATCCGTTGAAGAAGGTGGTGAAGGACTACTTCCTGATCTGCGAGAGCTACTTCACCGCCATCAGGCGCGCCGCCCCAAGCCAGATCGAGGCCATCGACATGGGCCGGCGGGGCGTGCACGACGAAGGCTCGCGCATTCTGGCTGAGCGGTTGGAAGGCAAGATCGCCGTCGACCACGACACGGCGCGCAGGCTTTTCACTTTGATTTGCGCCCTCCATTTCAAAGGCTGAGGGTGTGGCGCCAGGGGCGGTGCTATTCGTGTGTCGGCACAATGCCATCCGCTCGCCCATGGCAGCGGCGTTGACACGCGCCGCCTTCCCCTCCATCTACACGCGCTCCGCGGGGGTCGACCCCGGCGCGCAGGACCCTTTCGTCGTGGAAGTGATGGGCGAAAAGGGCCTTGATGTGAGCGGGCGCAGGCCGCGCACGCTGGAGGAGTTGTCCGACACAGGGTTCGACCTTGTGGTGACGCTGGCGCCGGAAGCCCACCACCACGTTCTGGACCTTGCGCGCACACAGTCCTTCCAGGTGGAGTATTGGCCCGTGTTCGACCCCTCATCCATGCAAGGATCGCGCGCCCAGATCCTCGACAGTTACCGTGCCTGCAGGGACACGCTGGACGCAAAGATTCGCAAAAGGTTCAGCGAAACGGTAAAGGACTGGAACGCATGACGGGCCGGGCCACTTGATAAGGGGCGCGAACCCGTCGAAGCCACTGCACTCAACCACCCGAAAAAGGCGCCCATGGCGAAAGAAGAAGTCCTCGAGTTTCCAGGGATGGTGACGGAATTGCTTCCCAATGCCACCTTCCGTGTCAAGTTGGAAAACGACCACGAAATCATCGCCCACACGGCCGGCAGGATGCGCAAGAACCGCATCCGCGTCTTGGCTGGCGACAAGGTCCTTGTGGAGATGACCCCTTACGACCTCACCAAGGGTCGCATCACGTACCGCTACAAGTAGGCCGATGGCCCGACGCGACAGGAACGGCATTTTGGTGCTGGCGTCCGGCTCGCCGCGACGTCTGCAGCTGCTTGAGCAAATCGGCCTGGCGCCTGACCATCTGTCGCCTGCCGATGTGGACGAGACGCCCCTGAAGAAGGAGCGGCCCGCCGACCTTGCCTCACGCCTTGCCCGTGCAAAGGCCGATGTGGCTTTGGCGCGTGTGCGCGAGGTGCTGGACCCCGGCGCCACCTTCGTGATGGCGGCTGACACCGTTGTCGCCGTCGGCAGGCGCATCATGCCCAAGGCTGAGAGTTTCGATGTGGCGCAGGCGTGTCTGCGCAACCTCTCAGGCCGCGGCCACAAGGTCTATACGAGCGTCGTCGTCATCACCCCCAAGGGCAAACCCCGCGAGAAGCTTGTGGAGACGCGCGTCACCATGAAGCGCCTGTCGGAGGCCGACATTGCCGACTATCTAGCAACCGGCGAGTGGGACGGCAAAGCCGGCGGCTATGCCATTCAGGGCTATGCCGGGGCGTTCGTGACCAAGATCGTGGGGTCCTACTCATCGGTTGTGGGTCTGCCGCTTTATGAGGCCAAGCAGCTCCTTGTGGGCAACGGCTTCAAGCGGGTGGACCAGGCGGACGCGGCGTGAGGGGCGCGCCCTTCCAGCCCAAGCCCTGCCCCATTTGCGGTAAGCCATCGGCACAGGACGCGCGGCCGTTCTGCTCCAAACGGTGCGCCGACATCGACCTTCACCGCTGGCTTGGCGGCCACTATGCGATCCCCGTGCCTGAGGATGACACCGAAGGCACGGACGAGGAGGGCACGCCCACCGAAAGGCCGCCGACACCCCCACGGTGAAACTGTGGACGAGCACACCCGGGGTCTCGCACCGAATCACGCGTTAACCCCACATTTACCGCGTTCAGCTTCATTACCCCTAACGCGGAACCGGGTTTACGCTCGTGCAACAAACAACACCTCCGAGCCAATCGATCCGATTCTCCGGACGCTCCTTCATGGCGTTCGTGCTCTTGCCGACGCCGCCCATTGCGGACTGGCTGGAAGAGTTCGACACCTTCGCCAGGCGCTCCCCGGGCTTCTTCGCAGGACGGCCTGTGGTGGTGGACATTTCCGCCATGCCGCCGACGCGGCCGGACCTTGTGCACATGGTCACGGAGCTGAAGCGCCGGCACATCACCATCATGGGCCTCGATGGGCGCACGCCGGGCGAACTGGGCGCAGACGCCCGCGGCCTGCCCCCGATCCTGACGGGCGGGCGGGAGATCGCCTCCATCGCACAGGCCTCGGCAGAGATGCTGGAAGCGGCCGCAGCGCCCAAGCCCGAGCCGCAGCCGGAAGAGGCGCCCGCAGAGGCCGCCGAAACGGCCGCGAGCACCGACACCGATGAGGCCTCGGCCAAGGGCGAGGACAAAGCCGCCGACGCGCCTGCCAAGGACGCGGTCGCGGAAGCGGCCCTTGCAGCGGTGGAAAAGGCGGTGGACGAGCCCTCGCCCGCCTCACAGGCGCTTCTGATCGACCAGCCTGTACGCTCAGGCCAATCCATCGTGCACCTGACGGGCGACGTCACCGTCATCGGCTCCGTCGCCTCGGGGTCGGAGATTGTCGCCTCAGGCTCCATCCACGTTTACGGCGCGTTGCGCGGGCGGGCCATTGCCGGCTCCAACGGCAACCGCTCCGCGCGCATCTTCTGCAGCGCGCTCCACGCCGAGCTCGTCGCCATCGACGGGCTCTATAAGACCGCTGAAGACCTCGACCGCAAATGCATCGGCAAAGCGGTCCAGGCATGGCTCGACGGCGACGCCCTCAAGATGGCCGCGTTCAATGGAAAGGGATAAGGGGATGGCGAAAGTCCTGGTTGTCACGTCCGGCAAGGGTGGGGTCGGCAAGACGACGACCACGGCCGCCCTCGGTGCCGCACTCGCCAAGACCGGCAAGAATGTCGCGATCGTGGATTTCGATGTGGGCCTCAGGAACCTCGACCTCGTGATGGGGGCCGAGCGGCGCGTGGTCTTCGACCTCATCAACGTCGTCAACGGTGAGGCCAAGCTCAACCAAGCGCTGATCCGCGACAAGCGCATCGAGAACCTGTCGCTCCTGCCGGCCTCGCAGACCCGCGACAAGGACGCCCTCACTGAAGAAGGCGTTGCAAAGGTGATCGGCGAGCTGAAGGAAAAGTTCGACTTCATCCTGTGCGACAGCCCTGCGGGGATCGAGCGCGGCGCCACCCTTGCCATGCGCCACGCCGACGTTGCCATTGTGGTGACCAATCCCGAGGTCTCGTCCGTGCGCGATTCCGACAGGATCATCGGCCTTCTGGATTCAAAGACCATGAAGGCGGAGAACGACGAGAGGATCGAAAAGTACCTCCTCCTCACCCGCTACGATCCCGGCCGGGCCGAGCGTGGCGAGATGCTGAAGGTGGACGATGTCCTTGAGATCCTGTCCATTCCGCTGCTGACGGTGGTGCCTGAAAGCCAGGAGGTGCTGCGTGCCTCCAACCTTGGCATGCCCGTCACGCTGGGTTCGCCCACCTCTGCGCCCAGCAAAGCCTACAGCGATGCAGCGCGTCGCTTGATGGGTGAGACGGTGGCCCTTGAGATCCCCACCGACAAGCGCGGGTTGTTCGGTAAGTTCTTCTCAAGGAAGGCGGCATGAGTTTGTTCGAGATCTTCCGACGCAAGAACTCCGCGCCGGTGGCGCGGGAGCGCTTGCAGATCATCCTTGCGCACGAGAGATCCTCGTACGGCAACTCCGAGCTCTTGGCGACGCTGCGCGAAGAAATCCTCGCGGTGATCTCCAAGCATATGCCCGTGCAGCGCGACAAGGTGAACGTCACCATGGACCGCGGCGACGACGTCTCCATGCTGGAAGTGGAGGTGGAGTTGCCGCTGAAGGACGAGAACGGCGACCCTGTACGCATGGCGGCCACCGCCTGACGCGCTTGACAGGGGGGCCTTCCGCTCCCTATGTGATGACCGATAAATGGCGCGGGGGAACCGCGCCGTATTTTTTCGTGTCAGGGACCGACGGTCGAGAGCCATGAAGATCAAAAACTCGCTCAAGGCCCTCATGCTGCGCGACCGCAACAACAAGCTGGTTCGCCGCCGGGGCCGTGTCTACATCATCAACAAGAAGGCCCCGCGCTATAAGGCGCGCCAGGGCTGATACCGCACGGCCGGGTCAGACCCATGGTCTGACCGGCATGTGTTCGGCGCCAGGCGTTGCGGCCGGTGCCGCGCAGATCACGCAATTGCGACGATAGGGCGTTTGACCCGTCCCACGGGTGACCACACACTGTGGGTATGAAGCGAATTGCTGGACTTATCACGCTTGCACTGCTGCTTGCGGGACCCGCAGGTGCACAAGCCCCCGCGAACGAGAGCGTTCGCCCCGCCCCCGAAGCGCGCGCCGGTGAAAAAGGCGATCGGCGCGACCGCGTCACCACCACTGAGGTGGAGCGCAATGCCGCGCGGCTGGACCTCATGTTCGGCCGGCTCGCCAAAGCCACCACCAAGCGCCGGGCCGACAGGATTGCCCGCCACATCATGCGCCGGATGAACCGTTCGGGCAGTGATACGGTGGACCTGTTGATGCTCCAGGCGGGCGAGGCCATGCGGGTGAAGAACTACGCCATCGCCCTTGACCTGCTGGATGGTGTGGTGCGCCTGCGTCCGGAGTTTGCCGAAGGCTGGAACCGCCGCGCCACCGTCCACTTCATGAATGGCAGCTACGGCCGCTCCCTTGCCGACATCGAACAGGTGTTGCGCCGCGAACCCCGCCACTGGGGCGCCCTTGCCGGCATGGCGATGATCTTGATGGCCATCGACAAGAAGAAGGACGCCCTTGCGGTGATGGACAGGGCCCTTGCCGTCCACCCGCACCTTGAACAGCTGCGCGAGCGGCGGGACCGCCTTGTTATCGAGGTCCAAGAGGCTGAGACGTAACGCTCGCCAAGGCCCAATGACCCCTCCCGCAGCGCCATGGATGGGCGCTCACCAGGCCGCGCTCGGC
>JBCDCF010000301.1:0-5186 GCA_039182345.1 Pseudomonadota bacterium | reverse complement strand
GGTGGACCCTGTGATCAGCGTGCCTGTCACCATCGTCACCAAGGACAACGTGGACGACTTCCGCTCCATCTTTCAGTGAGGCCATCGATCCGGCCTGAAGGGCGCCGGCCGTGAGCGCAGCGCCCGAAGCCGCGCAGGCCGTTGCCATGCGCGCCATCAAGAAAAGCTTTGGCACCATTCAGGCGCTGAACGGTGTCGACCTCACCCTCGGCCATGGCGAAGTCCTCGGCCTTGTGGGTGACAATGCGGCCGGCAAATCCACCCTCACCAAAGTGCTGTCGGGGGTTCATGTGCCCGACTCTGGCACCATCGAGGTAGACGGAAAGCCCGTGCGCTTTGCCACCCCTGCCGATGCCAGGCGCGAAGGGATCGAGATGGTCTACCAGGACCTTTCCTTGTGCGATTCCATCGATGTGGCCGGCAATCTGTTCCTCGGGCGCGAGGCGACGACGCGGTTTCTGGGCGTGCCGTTCCTGTCCAAGGCGGCGATGGTGCGCGAGGCGGAGACGATGCTGGAGCGCCTTCACATCAATGTGCCGAACCTTCGTGCCACCGTGGGCAACCTTTCGGGCGGGCAAAGGCAGTCCATCGCCATCGCCCGGGCGGCAGCGTTCGACCCGCGCGTCCTCATCATGGACGAGCCCACAAGCGCCCTTGCGGTGAAGGAGGTGGACGCTGTCCTCGATCTCATCAACAGGCTGAGCGGGGAGGGGGTGGGCGTCATCCTCATCACCCACCGCCTACAAGACCTTTTCAAGGTCTGCCACCGCATCATGGTCATGTACGAGGGGCGCAATGTGGCCGAACGGCGGATCGGCGAGACCGACCTTGAAGACCTCGTCCAGCTCATTGTCGGCGGCAAGGCGGCCGCCCTTGCAGGGGCCGGCGCGTGAGTGAGGACGTGCGGCCCCGTGCGGGGCGGGTGCAGGAATTTGTCATTACCCACGCGCCTGTCCTGTCCATTGCAGGCTTCTTCGTTGTGGTGTGCGTGTTCTTCGGCCTCACCACCGATGCGTTTTTGACCGCGCCGAACCTTCTCAATCTCCTGCGCCAGTCCGCCCCCATTCTGATTGTCGCCGTCGCGATGACCTTCGTGATCACCACCGGCGGCATCGACCTGTCGGTGGGCTCCATCCTTGGCCTTGTGAACGCCTTGTGCGCCATTGCCTTGGCGGCGGGCCTTCCCTGGCCCCTTGCTGTGGTGTTGATGCTGGCGCTGGGGGCGGGGATCGGCGCCTTCAACGGCTTCTTCATTGCCTATGAGGGGATCCCTGCCTTCATCGTCACCCTCGCGGGGCTGTCGGCCATCCGCGGTTTTGCGCTGCTTTTGACGGAAGGCTACTCGGTTCCCATCGATTCGGGGCTCTTCTTCGTGGAGATCGGGCGGGGGTGGCTTTTCGGCATTCCCTTTCCTGCCATCGTGGCCTTGGCGGTGGCGCTGGCGGGGTATCTTGCGCTCGCCCACACGCCGTTCGGGCGGTACATCACAGGGGTGGGCGCCAACGAGGAGGCGGTGCGACGCTCAGGCATCAACGTGCGGCGCATCAAGCTGATGGCCTACGTGTTGACGGGGACTGCGGCGGCTGCCGCTGGCCTTGTGATTGCCGCGCGCCTTGGCAGCGGATCCTCCAATGCGGGCGTGATGTTCGAGCTTGAGGTGATTGCCGCCGTGGTGCTCGGCGGACCGAACCTTTTCGGCGGGCGCGGGACCATCATCGGCACCATTTTGGGGGCGCTCACCATTGCGGTGATCTCCAACGGGCTGATCTTGTCCCACATCTCCCCCTTCTTCACGCAGATCGTGACGGGGGCGATTATCCTTGCCGCCATCTGGCTCAACACGCGGCTCTTGCAGCGCGCACAGTCACTCAGGGTGGGGTGAGGTGAAGGCTGTGGAGACAGGCCTGGTGCAGACGGTGGCGGGGCCTCTCTCCGTGGACCGTCTCGGCGTCACCTTGATGCACGAGCACATTTTGAACGACGTCTCATGCTGGTGGAATCCTCCCACAACGCCTGAGCGCGCCTTCCTTGCCGAGGGACCTGTGCGGCCGGACATCCTTTGGCACCTGCGGCAGGACCCTTTCGTCAACAAGGACAATCTGGGCCTTAGGGACGAGGCGGCGGCGGTGGAGGAACTGGGTCTCTTCAAAGCCGCTGGCGGCGCGAGCGTGGTGGACCCCACCTGCAGAGGGATCGGGCGGGCGCCCGCCGCTCTGAAGCGCATTGGCGAAGCGGCACGCCTCAACATCATCATGGGCGCAGGCTACTACCTTGAGACCTCCCATCCACCGCACCTAGCGGGGATGAGCGTTGAGGCCATCGCCGAGGAGATCGAGGCCGAAGCGGTGGACGGTGTACCGACCGAAGCCGGACCGGTGAAGATCGGCCTTGTGGGGGAGATCGGCGTCTCTGGCGACTTCACAAAGACCGAGACCCGATCCTTGCGGGGGGCGGCACGGGCGGCGGCGCGCACGGGGCTTCCTTTGATGGTGCATCTGCCTGGCTGGTTCCGCCATGGCCACAAGGTGCTCGACATTGCTGGCGAGGAGGGGGCGGACCTTAACCACACCGTCCTGTGCCACATGAACCCCAGCCACAGGGACGTTGACTATCAGACGAGCCTTGCCGCCCGCGGCGCCTTCCTGGAATACGACATGATGGGGATGGACTATGTCTATGCCGATCAAGGGGTCGAATGCCCCAGCGACCATGCGACCGCGGCCTCCATCAAGGCGCTTGTCGACCAGGGCTTCGGCGGGGCGCTGTTGCTCTCCCAGGATGTGTTCTTGAAAATGATGCTGACGCGTCACGGCGGGAACGGTTACGCGCACGTCTCCACCTACGTGTTGCCGCGGCTGAGGCGGCTTGGGGTGGCAGAGGATGATCTCGCTCGCTTGATGATCGACAATCCGCGCGCTGTCTTTTGTGCAAGCCACAGGGCCATGCGCGACCGGCTGTGGGACCGCCCAAGGCCGATCTGACCACCATGCCGATCTGACCTGCTTTAGGAGGGGCCAGTGCCAAAAATTCTTCTCGCCGGCGAAAGCTGGATGACCCACTCCATCCACGTCAAAGGCTTCGACAGCTTTACCACGTCCGCCTACCACGAGGGCGGCACGGCGATGATTGAGGCGATGCGCGCCAAGGGCCTTGAGGTGGACTACCAGCCCGCCCACGTGGCCGCCGACGCGTTTCCCTTCACCGAAGAGGAGATCGGCGCCTACGATGTGGTGATCCTGTCCGACATTGGCGCCAACACGCTGTTGATGCCCGACAGGACCTTCGCCCGCTCAGAGCCGACGCCCAATCGCCTCAACCTCATTGCCGACTATGTGCGCGGCGGCGGTGGCTTCTTGATGATCGGCGGTTACCTCACCTTCCAGGGGATCGAGGCGAAGGCGAACTATGCAGGCACCGCCATCGACGACATCCTCCCCGTGCGTCTGATGACGGGGGACGACCGTGCCGAGCATCCCGAAGGCGTCACGCCCCATGTGATCGACGCCGGCCACCCCGTGATGGCAGGGCTCACCGACTGGCCGCAGTTCCTCGGCTACAACAGGGCCGAGGCGCGCGAGGGGGCGGATGTGCTTGCCGCCGTTGAGGGCCACCCATTTGTGGCGGTGCGCCATGTGGGGGCCGGGCGGTCGGCCATTTTCGCATCCGACTGCGGGCCCCACTGGGGGCCACCGGCCTTCCTCCAATGGCATGGCTACGGCACCTTGTGGGACAACCTGTGCCGCTGGCTGGCTGAGCGTTAAGCGAGCGGCGTCCAACGGGCAATGGGGCCGACGCTGGTGCGCATGAGGGTCATGCGGTACTCGAACTCGTCGGGCGCATAAAGACTTTCCTGGTAGAGGACGGGGGCGGCCGAAGCATCCAGCATCAGGCGGCGCATGACGATGAGGGGGGCGGTCTCGTCCACCCCGAGCTTTTCGGCCGCGAACGGGCCAGCCCGGTCGGCGGTGATCGCCTGCTCGGTGCGCGTTGCAACGACGCCGCGCTCCTCAAGATGCTGGATGGTGGGAATGTTCGGGTTGTCGCTCTCCTTCACAAGGCCTGCGTGAGGGTCGGGCACCCACAGTGTCGTCAGCGAAATGGGGCGGCCGTTGTAGGAGCGAAGGCGCACGATTTTGAGGACCGCCGCCTCGCCCAGCGCGTCCTTGGCGCCGCCGTCGGGAAGGATGCGGGCGAAGGAAAGGTTCACCGCCGTCGTCCTGTGCTCCACCGAAATCAGCGTGTCGAGATAGCCTGAGATGTTGGTGCGCGCGCTCTTGTCCGCACCGGCCACGGGGAAGGTGCCGACACCGCGCACGCGCTTGATGAGACCGTCATTGGCGAGCTTTTCCAGCGTCTTACGGATGGTGACACGGCTCACATGATAGCGCGCCGCAAGGGCGGGCTCTGACGGCAGGCGGCGGCCGGGCTGGGCTGTGCCGTCCACAAGGTCGCGCCGCAACAGGACGTAGAGCTCGTGATAAAGCGGGCCCGCGCGCGTGCGCTTTTCCTCTGTCTTGCGCTTTGGGGAACGGGCGCGGCTCATCCTCCACCTTTTCTGGCTGCGGCGACCCTCACATGGGCGCCGTCATCACCATAGCGCGCCGCTCGGTGCTTGCGAGCCCGGGCGAACTTGTTATCATTTGCAGACAGGCGCAAACGAACCGTCGCAACAAGGGCCGAACAATGCCCAAAGTCTCGCGCCGCTGGAGGACATGATGCGCAAGCTTTCCCTGTCGTTCGCTGCGGCCCTTGCTGGCACGCTCACCTTTGCCGCGGCCGCCTTTGCCGAGACCACCGTGCGTGTGGCCTCCTTCACGCCCGAGGGCGCCGTCGGCGTTCAGAACGTGATGAAGCCGTGGATGGACGCCGTCCAGGAAGAGTTGGGCGACAAGGTGGAGATGGTGCCTTTCTGGGGCGGCGCGCTCGGCCCCAACCCGTTCGACCAGTTCGACCTTGTGCGCGACGGCGTTGTGGATGTGGCCTGGGTGCTGCCGGGCTACACCCCCGGCCAGGTCCCGCAGCTTCAGGTAACCGAATTGCCCTTTACGGTGGAATCGGCCGAAGAGGCCTCCGTGGTGGGCTGGCGCCTTTACGAAAAAGGGCTGGTGCAGGGGCTTGATGATGTGCACGTCCTCACCGTCTGGGCGCCTGACGTCACCAACATTCACCTCACCGAACCGGTGGAG
>JBCDCF010000300.1:0-5188 GCA_039182345.1 Pseudomonadota bacterium | reverse complement strand
TGCCCAATCATCTGGCGCGCACAGCGGCCGACCCTGGCGTGGCGGCAGAGAGGATCGTCCCTCGGGCCACCGACTGGGTGAAGCACACGCTGGTGTTGCCCGTGGTCAACGTCTTCGTCGCG
The DNA here is from genome assembly GCA_039182345.1 of Pseudomonadota bacterium. Taxonomy (GTDB): domain Bacteria; phylum Pseudomonadota; class Alphaproteobacteria; order Rhizobiales; family Amorphaceae; genus Acuticoccus. Next base: position 5,066 of record JBCDCF010000300.1, on the reverse strand, counting down.
TGGCGCTATTTGGTGGTGGGGCTGACCGTGTCCCTCCTGATGGTGAGCGCAGGTCTTGTGGCCGGCGGTCTTGTCAAAGTGGTGGGCTTTCCCACCATCGAGACCGATACCATCGAAGCGCGCATCGCGTTGACGGCGGGCACACCGCTGACCCGCACACAGGCGGTTGCAGAGCGCCTGGTAGACGCCCTCGAAACGGTGGACGCCGACCTCACCCAAGCCACGGACGGACAACAGCCTTTGGTCACCCGCGTGCTGGTGCGTTTTGCCACCAACCAGGATGTGGCCTCCAACGGACCCAACACCGTGACCGTCACCGCCGACCTTCTGGGCAGCGAGGACAGAAACGTTGCTGCCGACTGGGTGTTGGAGCGTTGGCGCGCGGCCACAGGTCCAATCACTGATCTTGCCCAGGCAAGCTTTACCCAGGCAAACTTCTCACCAGGCGGCCCGGATCTTGATGTGGAGGTGCGGGGGCGCGACCTCAATGTCTTGGAGGCGGCCGCCGCTGATCTTCAACGCCGCCTTGCGGCACGGTCGGACGTGACGGAGGCGCGGCTCGACTTCATCCGCGGGCAGACGGAACTGGTGCTGTCCGTCAACGCCCACGGCATCGCATCAGGGCTGACGCCACGCTCCCTTGCCGCCCAGTTGCGCGGCGCATTCGCCGGCACTGAAACCGACACCTTCCGCGAGAATTTCTCAGACAGTGCCGTGCGCGTGGAGCTGGGCGACTATGTGGGCTCGCTCACTGACCTTGAAGACTTTCCGGTCCTGATGCCCGGCGGCAAGCTCACCGCCCTTAACGCGGTGGCCGACATTGTGGTGCAGGACACCTTCGACCAGATCACCCGCAAACAGGGTGCTGTCCTTGCCAGGATCGAGGGCAAGATCGACCGCAGCGCCACGACGGCCTCCGCCATCGCACGCCTTGTAACGGAGGAGTTGGCGCCCGACATTGCCCGCACCTACCCCGGCGTCACCCTTGCCATCGGCGGCGCGTCCGAAGCGATGGCCGAGACCCAGTCGTCCATCGTGATGTCACTTCTTCTTGGCCTCGTGGGCGTTTATCTTGTGCTCGCCTTTCTCTTTCACAGCTATACGCTTCCCCTTGTCGCCATGCTGTCGGTGCCGTTCGCGGTGATCGGCATGGTGCTGGGGCACATGGCCCTTGGCGTGGACCTTGCGATGCCCTCCTTCGTGGGCTTTGCGTCCCTTGCCGGCATTGTGGTCAACAACGCGATTTTGTTCGTGACGTTCTTTGAGCGCGAGGTCAGCATATCGGGCGTGGAGGGCGCAGTTGTGGAGGCGGTCAGTCAGCGGTTCCGCGCGGTCATCTTGTCCTTCTCCACCACCTTCGTCGGCCTGATGCCCATTGTGTTTGAGACGAGCCCGCAAGCGCAGACCATGGTGCCTTTGGTGACGGCCGTTGCGTTTGGGCTGTTGTCGTCAACATTGCTCAGTATCTTTGTGCTGCCCGCGGCCCTTGCCATTTACTTCGACATCTTCAGCGTGGACCGCTGGGTCGCCGGGCGCGACCGCCCCGGCACCACCGCAACGGACCCCGCGCCGATCATCTAAGCCACGCCAGGCGCCACCGGCAGCGTGAGCGCCACCACGAGGCCATGGGGCGTGTTTTCGCCAAGGGCGATGCGTCCGCCATGCCGCTCGGTGATTGTGCGTGCAATGGACAGGCCGAGGCCGAACCCTGTGTCCTCGGCCCGCCTGCGCGCAGCATCGCCGCGCCAGAACGGCTCGAATGCTGCGGTGCGTTCAGCCTCCCCCAGGCCTGGCCCATTGTCGGCGACGGTGAGCGTGGCACTGTCATTGTCATCTGAAAGTGCCAGGGAGACCATCACCGTCGTCCCATAGGTGACCCCATTTTCGATGATGTTGGTGAGGGCACGGCGCAACGCTGTCGGATCGGCATGAAGCAACACACGGCCCGGCCCTATGAATTGCACGTCGTGGCCAAGATCGGCGATGTCGTCGCACACGGTCTGCGCGAGCGCTGCAAGATCAATGTGTTGCCGTGAGAGTTCGGACTCGCCGTCGCGGATGAAGCTGAGGGCGGAATCCACCATCACCTCCATCACCCGCACATCGCGCAAGAGCGCGCTCTTGTCGGCCGCGCCCTCCCCTTCAAGACGCAGGCGCATGCGGGTCAAAGGGGTTCTCAAATCGTGCCCGATGGCCGCCAGCGTATAACTCTTCCCGTCGATCATGGTTTTGAGGCGCGCGCGCATGGTGTTGAAGGCACGCGCCGCAGTGCGCACCTCCGCAGATCCTTTCTCGGGCGCATCATCGGCCCCAAGATCTTGGCTAAAACCTTCCGCAGCCTGGGCGAGCCGCTTCAACGGGGCAACAAGCGTCCCAGTCGCCCAGGCCATGGAGGCGACCACAGGGATGATCAACAAGATCAACACAAGCATCAACACAAACACAGGGACAAGACGCGCCGGCGCCATCGGCGAGGGTGTGAAGACCAGCCAATCCCCGCCGCGCAGCTGTGCTGCAATGCCGTAGTTGCCGATGGTCAAGGGAAAACGGTCGAACACTTGCCGCTCGACAATGCCCACAGGCGTTCCTTCAGGTCCCCCAAGCACCTCTTCGCCGGCTGCGAGGTAAAAGCGGCCCGGCGGCCACAAACTGTCCTTGGGAAGAAGCTCGGCGTGCTCCACCCGTTCAAACCGGCTGTCGGATGCAATGAGCGCCTCGACGGCCATGTCCTCGCTGTCCCGATTGAGCCCACGGGTCAAGATGAGCGATGTGGTCAAAGGCGCAATCAGCTCCAGAGCGACGGCCCGCGGGGGCGAGCCGATGGTTCCAAGGAGCGCTTGGAAGGCAAGCACCGTCACGCCCGTGGACAGGAGCTGAATGGTGGCGATGAGGGCGATCATCTGAAGCCGGATCGGCCATCCGCGCCGCCGCACTCCCGTCATTGGCGTTTCACCTCGGGTGTGAACATGTAGCCCCCCAGCCGCACGGTCTTGACGTACAAAGGGTCGCGCGGATCGTGTTCGATCTTGCGGCGAATGCGGCTGATCAAGGTGTCGATGCTGCGGTCGAAAGCCGAAGCCGCGCTGCCTTGGGTCAGGTCCAGCAATTGATCGCGCGTCAGCACCCGGCGCGGATGTTCGCACAGCGCCTGAAGGAGGATGAACTCTGCCCCGGTCAGTGCCACCTTCACCCCTGACGGGTCGGTCAGCTCTCGCATGTGTGGGGCAAGCACCCAGCCGTCGAACACGAACGAGGTGGTGGCCAGCTGGGGCGATGCGGCCGCCCCCTCAGCCCGGCGCAGAACCGCCCGGATGCGCGCCAGCAATTCGCGCAGACTGAACGGTTTGGCGATGTAGTCGTCCGCGCCGATCTCAAGCCCGACCACCCTGTCGGCCTCCTCGCCCGCGGCCGTCAGCATGATGACCGGAAGCGCCCTGTCGGCCCTCAGGCGTTTGGCGATGGACAGCCCGCTCTCGCCCGGCAGCATCACATCCAGGAGGACAATGTCCGGCACCGCACTGACGAGCGCCCTGTCCATGGCCGCGCCGTCCCGTGCGATCACCACGCGGTGGCCGTTCGCCTCCAGATAGTCGGCGACGAGCCTTGCGATTTCGCCATCGTCTTCGACGATAAGCACATTCGTCTGCCCATGCATGGCCGCACGGAACGGGATTTCTGCGGCCATGTCATCCTTTGTTTTGTGTCCGTTTTTGTCTGGATCGCGCGGCTGGACAGATCCGGCGCCCTGTCAGCCATATGCCAGCGAAACGGCCGTCCTAGAGGTGGACGTGCCGCGCGGGTCCCCCAACGACGCCTGCGTGGGCATCGCCTGCCGTCTGCGCCAGTTTTCGGCGCCGGTGGCACCGGCCGGGAGCCAGTGTTGGAGGCGCCCTTCCGGCGGGTCTTGCTGATGGCTCTGCTGTGCGAACCCTCGACACGGCAGTGCGCCTCCACCACCGAAGGAAAAGCGATGACAAAACGGCGCTTCATGGCGGCCCTCTCCGCCGTAGCGATCCCATGCCTGGGTCTTATGGGCGGTGCAAACCTTGCCGCGGCCGAGCCGGCTCCCACCGTTGCTGATGGTGCGGCATGGTCCATGACCAATCAGAACGGCCGCACAGGCACATTGATCCTCAACCCAGACGGGACAGGCACCATCAAGGCGGGCCCTATCACCATCGGCACATCTTGGTGGGCCCAGCAAACCGATGGTCTTTGCCTTGCGAACTCGCGCATGGGCACGCGCTGCGTCACCCTCGTCAAACGCACCGGCGGGTATGACGGCGTTTCCAACGGCGAAACTGTTCTGAAGCTACGGCGGTGAGCGGCCCAAGACGTGCGCGTTGACGCCTGGCGCAGCGCCCCTCGCTCGGTTCAATCCGGATCGGGCGAGGCACTCCCCCGCGTCTGACCTTAGGCGACGGCGGGAGGCGGTGGATTGGCCACCGCCGTCCATGTGGGTACGTGGCTGTGCAGCGAGAGCTGCCCTCGACCAGTGGCCTTCCCAAGTGCCGTTGGAGGCCGGGGATCAGGGCATCGCGGATGCCCTTGCGCGCGTTGGCAAGGCAAAGTCCATGTTGTCGGGTGATGCCAGCTTTGACCGGTTGCCCAAGTAAAACCGACGCTCTCGACGGGCATCGATCACGGTGTCGACCGAGTCTGTGGCGGCCGCCTTGCTCGCCTCCAGGTCGATGCCGTGGGCGGCAGGCGTCTCGGCCATCATCGCCGCCAGCACAACGGTCTGGGCGATCCGGCGCACAACGCGGCGACGTCCTGCGTATGGCCCGCGGCCGCCCCGCCTTAACCGCCATCGCTGGCTGAGCCAATCCATGGAGCGCCGGAGGCTCCAGCCGATCACCAAGGCCGGTGGCGGAATGTCAACCGCGGACGCCCGGCTTGGGACCCCCGTCGCCCGGTTCCTTGGTTTGCGGCCTGCGACGTTGTTGAACGTGGCATAAATGCGCCTCCTCGTTGGTGGAGGCTTTGGCCTAAACGCTGCCTGTGTCTGGTTTTTCTCCGCTCTATTGTGCTGTGTGGCCTGGTGCGTTCAGGTCCTGCCTTGGCGT
>JBCDCF010000299.1:0-5201 GCA_039182345.1 Pseudomonadota bacterium | reverse complement strand
TCTCAAGCGGCAGACCGTCCAACGTCCCGCGCATGAGGTTGCCCGGCGAATGAAGGTGCGCGTTGATGAGACCGGGGATGGCAAGGCAACCGTCGGCGTGGAAAACCGGCACACCGTCCGCCACAAGGCCCGGCCCCACCTGCGCGATGATACCGTCGCGGATCAGAATATCCCCAGCGCTTGCCTCACACGCCTGGGCAGAGGTCAGGACTGTGGCGCCTTTGATGAGAAGATCGCCAGGCAAGGTGGCCCCCTCAATCCCGTGCGATGCCATGCCCCGCGGCGGCCACACGCGCAATCTCGCCAGCGGTGGTGAGCCAGACGCGCTCACGCAGGTCCGACAGCCTGTCCAAAACGGCGCGAAAGTGGTGAAGCCTGTGGGCCTGGCCCGTCACATGGGGGTGGAGGGAGATGGGGCACACCAACGGTCCACCCTCGGCCTGCCGCAGCATTTCCTCCACCTGCGCCAGGCAAAGGTCGCAAAAGTCCGCGGCGGACATGCGCCGCACCACAATGGCGTTGGCGTCATTGGCCTCCTGCGGATAGGGCACGGCAAGGATCGGACCCGCCCGCGTTGTCATGGGGATCGGCCGGTCATCGGCGCACCAGTCCAAGAGGTAGGTGTAGCCGGCCTCGGCGAGGAGGTCGGGCGTCAGAGGGGTTTGTGCAATCCAGGGACCGAGCCAGCCTTGCGGGCGCTTGCCTTCATGGCGGGCAATCACTTGGGTTGCCTCGGCGATCAGCGCGCGTTCGTCTGCCTCGCCAAGGCCCGCCTGGGTCTCACCATTGGTGCGGCCGTGGGCGGCAATCTCCGCCCCTTGCGCGCGCCAGGCCTCAACAAGTCCTGGAGCGGCCTTGTAAAGGTGGCTGTTGACAAGGGCCGTTGCAGGCACACCCGCCTCGCCCATTGCCTCCAACAGGCGCCACGCACCGACGCGGTTGCCCCAATCCAGCCAGCCATAATTGATGATGTCCGGCCGCGCGGGGTTGGGCACCAGTTCGTCCAGCATGGCAGCGTCAAACGCGTACGCTTCAAGGTTCACAGCCACATAGACGGCAAGGCTTTTGCCCTGTGGCCACTGGTAGGGCACAGGCTCGGTGACAGGGCGATACGGATAGCGCCCATGCCCGTCACTCACTGGTTGACCTTGTCCAGACCGATGCTGGCCGAGACAATCAGCAGCGCGATAATGGCCAGGAGAATTTGAACGCCCGACACCGCCGCCACCAGAGGCGACGTTGTGTTTTGCACCAGGGCGAGGAGTTCGATGGGCAGCGGCCTGTCATCGAAGCCGTGGGTGAAGATGGCCACCGAAAGGTTGTCGAACCCTTCCACGAAGGTGAACACCGCGCCGGCGAGAATGGCCGGAAGGAGAAGCGGAAAGGTGATGGTGCGAAGGCTTTGGAACGAGGTGGCGCCGAGATTGGCCGCGGCCTCCTCAAGCGCAGGGTCCAGCCGCTGAAGCCGGCTCGTTACGGTGCGCACCATCACCGCAAGGACAAAGACGGCAATGGAAATCGACTGCAGCCACAGCGACGGTGACACGCCGATCAACGCCCCTGCAAACAAGATCGCAACGCCAAGCACGATCCCAGGCACCATATGCGGAACGAGGACGAACACCGACAGCGCGGTCGTGCCGCGGAAGTTGCCCCTGGCGCAGGCAAGCGCGGTGGGCACGCCCAGCACAATGCACAACAGCGTGGTGATGATGCCCACCTTGAGGCTGTTCCACATGGCCTCCACAAGAACGGTGCGCTCGAACACCTGGGCATACCAGTCGAACGTGAAGCCCTCGGGCGGAAAGCTGACAAAGGCGCGCGTGTCGAAGGAGATGATCAAGACAATCACCGACGGCGCAATCAACAGGATCAGCGACAGGATCGCGACGAAGACCACTAGGCCGATCCCAAGGGCATCGGTGATGGCGGAGCGCCCCGGCAACGTCATGCCTCACGCCCTTTCGTCCAACGGGTGAAAAGGTTGGTGATCAACGCGATCGCCACCAGGACGATCAAGCACGTGACCATCAAGATGAGCGAGGAGACAGAGCCCTTGCTCCAGTCCAGCGAGAAGATGACCTGCTCGTAGATCATCGTCGCAGCGTTCAGATAGTTGCCGCCGCCCAGAAGCTGCGGCACCACGAAGGTGGTGTAGCTCAAGGTGAAGACCAGCGCGCAGCCGGTTCCGATCCCTGGCGCGCTTAAGGGCAGGATGACCTTGCGCAGCGTGTAAAGCCGCGAGGCGCCAAGGTTGGCTGAGGCTTCGTCAAGGCGCCTGTCGTGACGGCTCATGACGGCAATCAACGGCAGGATCATCACGGGAAGGTGGATCTGAACCATGCCGATCAGGACGGCCCAATGGGTGTTCACGATCCGCAAAGGCCGCTCGATGAGGCCGATATCGATGAGCGCTGAGTTCACCACCCCGCGCCCGCCGAGGATCACGAGCCAGGCGTAGGTGCGCACAATCCCGCTCGTCAAAAGTGGCGCGATGACGAGGATGAGGATCAACCGGCGCACCCAAGGGCTGCCGATCAGGAAGAGGTACGCGGCCGGATAACCGAACAGGAGACACAGCGCCATGGTGGACAGCGCCAGCGTCATCGAGCGGTAAAAGGTCGTCCAATAAAGGGAATCGGACAGGGCGTTCGTCAGGTGGTCCAACGAGAAGGTCTGCGAGACGATGGCGCCGCGCGACACCACGATGTCGGAAAAGCCAAGCGACAACAGGATCGCAAACGGGATCACCGCAACGACCATCAGGACCACGATGGCAGGGACCGCGGGCCAGATGCCGCGCCCCGACACCAACTTGTCGAGCAGCCATTCGCCGAACCCTTGACGGTCGGCGTGACCTCTGAGCGCGGCGTCCGCCATCAGGCCTCGTAAACCGCGCAGTGGGCGGGTTCGAGGATGGCAAGGCTCACGGGCGTGCCTTCGGCAATGGTCCGCGTCTCTCCTTGGCGCATGGCAACGGCGCGCACCGTCACACCGTCCGCCGCTTTGACATGGTATTCGGTAAGGGCCCCGACGGCCCTGTGGAAGACGATGGTCCCGCGCCAGGGCCCACCCTCACCCGGGGTCAGTTGCAGGTTGTGGGGGCGGGCCATAACCCGCACAGGGCCTGACAGTTCGGTGGGGACGGACTGCCCGTCAGGAAGCGCGGCGCGGCCGCCCTCGGCGTAGGTCTCAAGAAAGTTCGAGGAACCGATGAAATCGGCGACGTAGGCGCTGGCGGGGCGGTCGAACACGTCTTCGGCAGGCGCCACCTGTTCGATGCGACCATCGCGCATGACGGCGATCCTGTCGCTCATGGTCAGCGCCTCTTCCTGGTCGTGGGTGACGAAGATCGCCGTCATCCCCAACCGCTTAATGAGCTGGCGCAGCTCCACCTGCATGTTGCCGCGCAGCTTTGCGTCAAGGGCGTTGAACGGCTCATCGAGGAGGAGAACCCGCGGCTCCAGCACAAGAACGCGGGCAATGGCGACACGCTGTTGCTGCCCGCCCGACAGTTGCGCCGGATAGCGGTCCTCAAACCCTGTGAGCGAGACCGTTTGCAGGGCAGCATCCACACGCCGCGCCGTTTCCGCGCGCCTCATGCCGCGCACCTTCAGCCCGTAGCCCACGTTCTGAGCGACGGTGAGGTGGGGGAAGAGCGCGTAGCTTTGGAAGACGACGCCCACGGGCCGGCGGTTGACGGGCGCCCGCACCATGTCGGCGCCATCGATGAGGATCTCGCCGCCGTCAGGCTTCCAGAACCCGGCCACGCAGCGCAACAGCGTGGTCTTGCCGCAGCCTGAGGGGCCGAGCAGCGTCACGATCTCGCTCTCGGCCACATCGAGCGAGCAATGGTCGAGAACGGTCAGCGGCCCAAACCGCTTGATGACCGCGCCGATGGATAAGACCGGCGCGGTTGGGGCGTCCGCCGGGGACCCGACGGCAGCCTGCATCATCCAGCAAACATGCGGTCGAATGTCTCGACGGTCTCACCGCGCAAAGGTGCGATGGTCGGCCAGTCGAGGGAGGTGGTGGTGGAAAGCTCTTCGGGCGTTGAGGGCACGTAGGGCTTGGCTTCCTCTGGCGTTTCCACGCCTTTGACGACCGTCCCGAAATAGATGGGGGCGCTGCCCGCCATGGTCTGGATTTCGGGGGTGAGCATGATGTCGGCGAACTCTGCCACAAGCTCGCTCACGCCATCGGCCGTGTTGACGAACTGGACGATGCTGGTGGGGAGCATCAAGGGGCCTGGGCCTTTGATCTTCACGTAGCTGACGGGAAGACCGGCCGCGGCGGCAAGGGCGGTGTTGACGTGCCACAGGGGTGCCAGGTCCACCTCGCCGCGCTCGATCATCTGCTGGAGGAGGTTGGGGCTGCGGCCCACCAGGGGGTCGAGCTCTTTCCACTTTTCCAGCGCGAACGCCATGTCCGCCTGGGGCTTGCCGAACGCCTCATTGGTGGCGGCAAGGACACCAAGGCCAAGGTTGGACTGGGGCCGGACCATGCCGACGCGGCCGGTATATTCGCCGCTCCAAAGCGCTTCCCACGTGGTGGGCGGGTTCGGCACCTTGGTGGTGTCGTAGGCAATGCCGATGCCCTCAAACAAGACCGGGACGCCCGTGTCATAGCCGTAGGGCATGAACAAGGGGTCGATGTTGGCCGTGTTGGGGATCTTGGAATAGTCGAGCGGGACCAGAACGTCCTCGGCCTGGGCGTTGATGATGGCGGGCGAGCCCATCACCGCAAGGTCGTAGGGCGAGTTGCCGCGCGCGGCCTTGATTTGCGCCAGCGCTTCGGCCGAGAGGCCACCGATCACCCTCAAAGTCACACCGGGGTGGCGCTTGCCGAGCTCTTCGCCTGCGGCGATCAGCGGTCTGTCGGACTCGTTGCCGTAGCCGATCATCACAAGCTCGCGGGACTGCGCCCTGACGATTGTGGGGGTTGCGAGCGCGGTCGCGGCTGCAAGGCCGCCCAGTACCGTTCTGCGGGTCAGATGCATCATCGATCTCCCTGCCATAGAGCGCGGACCCGTCTTCCTCGGGGTCCGTTCGCTGCGGTCTCGTCTTTCATCAAGATACCAAACGAAAATTTTCGCAAGAGCAAAGTGACGTCAAGTTGGCCGAAAGGTGCGCAAAGTTGCGCCGTGCCGGCCCCGGTGGGCGGCCCGGCCGGGGGCCGCGCGGGGGACCAGGAAGCCCCCC
>JBCDCF010000298.1:0-5209 GCA_039182345.1 Pseudomonadota bacterium | reverse complement strand
TGCGGCCGCCAAGGAAGCGATCCGGGTCGATGAAGCCGAGCACAAGGTAGCAGTCCGTCACCGTCGGTTCGGTGCCGCCGCGACCGTAGGCGACGGGTCCAGGGTCGGCGCCTGCCGATTGCGGCCCCACCTTGAGAAGGCCCTGGGGGTCCACCCACAGGATCGAACCGCCGCCGGCGCCAATGGCCCACACATTGACGGCCGGGACGATGACAGGGTGGTCGCCGATCATGGTCTGCGTGGTGAACTCCGGCCGGCCATCGCGCGCCACCGACATGTCGGAGGAGGTGCCGCCCATGTCGACGGTGATGGTCCTGTCCGCGCCAGTCTCCGCTGCAAGGCGTGCAGCGGCGGCGACCCCTGCGGCAGGGCCCGAGAGGAGGGTGTCGATGGGACGCGCGCGGGCCGTCGCGACGCCGACGGTGCCGCCGTTGGAGGTGGCAATCTCCAGCTGCCCCTCAAAGCCCAGCGCCGACAACCGTTCCTGGAGGGTGCCGTAATAGTTGGACATCATCGGGTGGATGGCCGCGTTGAGGACGGTGACGAGGGCGCGCTCGAATTCGCGCACCTCCGGCCACAGAGCCGATGAGGCGGTGACGAGGACGTCGGGAAGGCGCTCTGCCAACTGATCGGCAAGGGCGGTTTCCATTTGAGGGTGGGCGTAGGAATTGAGGACGAGAACGGCCACCGCCTCCAGCCCGTCGGCGGCAATGGCATCTGCAAGTCTTGCCACATCCGTTTCGGAGGGGGCGGCGACGACGCTGCCGTCGGGGCGAAGGCGGGCCGGCACCTCATAGACATTGCGGCGGGCCACCAAGGGCTCGCGCTTGGGGTCCTTGTAGCTGAAGGAGTTGGGAAGACCCCCGCGGCCGAGCACCAAAATGTCGCCGAACCCTTCTGAGACCACGAGCCCCACTTTCGCCAAACGACGCTGGAGAATGGCGTTCAGCGCCAGCGTGGTGCCGTGGACAAGGCGGGTGATGTGGGCCGGCTCGCGCTCAGCACGCTCAAGGAGACCTGAGAGGCCCGCGATCACCGCGGCGGCAGGGTCGGCGGGGGAACTCGGTTCCTTCCAGGTGGTCACACCCCGTTCGTCGGTGAGGACGAAATCGGTAAACGTCCCCCCCACATCGATGCCCACATGACACTCGCTCAAGAGGTTCTCCGTCAGTTGAGACGCGGGTTGAGCGCATCGCGCAGCCAGTCGCCCACAAGGTTGACGCTCACCACCAGCAGCACCAGCGTGAGCGCAGGGAAGATGACGAGCCACCACTCGCCAGAGAACAGATACTCATACCCCGTGCGGATCAGCGTCCCGAGGGAGGGTTCGGTGGGCGGGAGGCCGAAGCCGAGGAAGGAGAGTGTGGCCTCGCCCATCACCGCAAAGGCAATGTCGAGCGTCATCAACACGAGGATGGCGTTGGTGACGTTGGGCAGGATCTGCCGGGCCATGATGGAAAACGGCCCGCGCCCTGCAAGGCGTGCGGCGGCCACATAGTCCTTCGTCTTTTCCACCAGAACGGCGCCGCGCACCAGGCGCGCGAAATGCGGCCAGTGGGAAAGGCCGAGCGCTGCCACGAGGATGGGCATGGCGAGCTGGGCCTTCAGGTGCGCAGGCAAGAGCGTGGTGCCGAGCCCGCCGATCAACAGCGCCAAGAGGATCGCGGGGAAGGTGAACTGGATGTCGGCGGCGCGCATGATCACCCCGCCGACGGCGCCGCCCACATAGCCTGCGATCAACCCCATAAAGGTGCCGAGGGAGCAGGAGACCATCACCGCCAAAACGCCCACCGCAAGGGAGGTGCGCATCCCGTAAAGGATGAGGGAGAGAACGTCGGCGCCCTGGCTGTCGGTGCCCAGGATGTAAGGGGCCATGCCGCCATCCACCCAGATGGGCGGCAGGCGCGAGTCCAAAAGGTTGAGGCTTGCAAGGTCGTAAGGGTCGGTGGTGGCAATCAAAGGGGCAAATACCGCCCCGCCCACGAGGATGAGAAGGATGAGCGCGCCGATAATCGCCGTTGGTGTGCGGGCAAAGCTGCGCCGCAAGGGGGAGCGCCAGGCGCGCACGAGGGCGTTGGGGCGGCGCGCTCTGGGGCGCTGTCTTGCCGCAACGCTCATAACGTGGGCCCTCCGCCCAAGGCGCCGCCTGCGCGAAGGCGTGGGTCCACCAGCACATAAAGGCAGTCCACGACGAGGTTGATGGTGACGAAAAAGGCCGCCGCCAACAGGAGGAAGGCGGAGATGACGGGAATGTCCGTGCTGCCCAGCGCCTGGAGGAACAAGAGACCGAGCCCGGGCCACTGGAACACCGCCTCAGCCACCACGGCAAAGGCCACCAGGAAGCCGAGCTGGATGCCGCTGACGGTGATGACGGGGATCAGCGTGTTGCGAAGGGCGTGGCTGAACTCGATAGCGCGCTTTTTGATGCCCCGCGCCTTGGCAAAGCGGATGTAGTCCGCCCGCAAGACGTCCAGCATCTCCGCCCGCACAAGGCGTGCCACAAGGGCCACCTGGCTGATGGCAAGGGCCAACGCCGGCATGATGAGGGCTTTGAGGCCAGAGGCGGTGAGAAACCCCGTGGTCCACCAGCCGATGGCCACCGTCTCCCCCCGCCCGAAGGAGGGGAGCCAGCCAAGCTGCACCGAGAACACGAAAATCAGCAAGATCCCGACGACGAAGGTGGGCAAAGACAGGCCGATGACACTTGCCGACATCAACGCCGTCGCCCACCAGCGCCCGCGGTTCACCGCCGCCAGAAGCCCGAGGGGAATGCCGACGGCAAGGGAGAGCACCAACGCCACCGCGGCCAGTTCCAGCGTCGCTGGAATGCGCTCGATCAAAAGATCCGACACCGGCCTTTGGGCAGCGTAGGAGGTGGCAAACTCAAAGTGGATCGCGTTCCACAAGAACGTGGCGTAGCGGGTGAAGAAGGGCTGATCGAGGCCAAGCCTTTGGGCAAGTTCGGCCCTGTCTTCAGGTGTAGCGTTGAGGCCAAGGATGCTCGCCACAGGGTCGCCCACAAGGGACGACAGCAGGAAGGCCAGAAGGCTGACCACGAACAGGACGAGGATCCCGTGGCCGAGCCTTCGTGCAATGAGTGCCGCCATCCGCGCCCTATCCGATCACCCTTGTGCCGTCAGACGGCAGACCCTCAGTCCGCCTTCTGAACGTTTTGCAGCGTGACGGTGGCATCGCCCCGCATGGGCGCTTCGATGGCATCCGTCAGCCCCCAGGTGAGCATCGGCTGGTGGAGGTAGACCGCGCTGACGGTCTCCTTCGCCGCCTCAAGCCCTTCGCGATAAAGGGCTGTGCGCGCCTCTTCGTCGATGGTGGCGGGGAGTTCCTTGGCCACCTTGTCCACGGTGGGGTTGGAGTAGAGGGCCCAGTTGAAGAAGCCCTGCTTGGTTTCAGGATCGCGCGTCATCATGGTGGCGGTGAAGGCGTCCTGCACATCCCAGGAGTTGGGGGTGAGGCCGATGAGGTGGAAGCTGGACTCAGGACCATTCACCAGCATGCGGGCAAAGTCGGGCCACACCATGCCGTTGACGCGCACCTCGATCCCCACGCGGGCGAGCATCGCCGCAACCGCCCGGCAGATCTCCTCGGTGTTGACGTAGCGCTCAAGCGGGCAGTTCAGCGTGGTGATGAAGCCCTCGCCATAGCCGGCCTCTTCCAAGAGGGACTTCGCCTTTTCAATGTCGGTGGGCCAGCGCTGGTCGAGGTCTTCCTGGTAGCCGCCAAGGCCTGGCGTGGCGGCAATCCCCACCACACGGGCGCTGCCACGCATGACGCGGTCGGCGATAAGGTCGGCATCGATGGCATGGGCCAGCGCCTGGCGCACGCGCACGTCCTTGAAGGGGTTGGATTCAATGGGCGAACCATCCTTCTTGAAGGTGTCGAGCGCCACATCGCGCGAGCCGTCAAGCTCGATCTGCATCCAGATGAGCTGGGGCTCCTGCTGCACCTTGAAGCCTGAGGTGGACTGAACGCGGTTGATGTCCTGAAGCGGCAGGTCGATGACCATATCCACCTCGCCCGAGAGGAGCGCTGCCACCCGCGTGGGAGAGGAGCCGATGGGAAGGTACGTGGCGGTCTCGATGTTGCCAGGATACTCGCCCCAATAATTCTCGTTCTTGGCGAAGACCGTCTGCACCGCCTGGTCGTGGGAGACGAGCTTCATGGGCCCCGTCCCGTTGGCATTGCGGATGGAGAAAGCTTCGCCCCCTTCCGCCCCAAGGTCAGGCACGTCGAGGGCATCGTTCTCCTCCGCCCAGGGCTTCGACATGATGAACATGCGCGCCATTTTGCGCGGCAAGACGGGGTCCGGCGTCGTTGAGATCACGTCGACGGTGTTGTCGCCCGACACATTCACCTCGGTGATGCCGCCGAAAAGGCTTGTGTAAAAGCGGCTCCCTTTCGCCCGCTCGATGGAGAACTTGATGTCCTCGGCCGTCAGCGGCGAGCCGTCGTGGAAGACCACACCGTCGCGGATCATAAAGCGCCAGGTGTTGTCGCCCAGGTACTCCCAATCGGTGGCGAGGCCGGGGGCGAGCTCCATGTCGAGGGTCAGGCCCACAAGGCTGTCATAGACCTGGCGGTAGATGGCCGTGGTCACAAAGTCGTTGCTGGCATGGGGGTCCATGGTGAGGGCCGGGGTGGTTCCGGCAAAGCGCAGCTCCGCCGCCTCAGCGTCCATCGCCGGCGCAATGGCGAGCGCCAGCGCGGCCGCGCACACGATCCTTTTCAGCATCACTCGTCCCTCTTCCTGGCAGGCCGCTTCAAGCCCGCCCAATCTTGTCGTTGGCGTGAGGGCACGATTGCATCGGCCGGCGGTTTGATCAAGAAACTTGTCCAGCCCCCTTTAACCCGCCAAGATGGCGTCCACCCGCGCCAGCCCTATGAGGATTGCGCCCATGCCCGTCACCGTCATCCGCAATGCACTCGCCTTCGACGGCTGGTCGGAGGACCTTTTGGACGGTGTGGACATTGTGGTGGAGAAGGGGCGGATCGTCGAAATCGCGCCGGGCCGTGCGGCCATTGAGGGCGATGTGGAGATCGATGCGCGCGGGCACACGGTGCTGCCTGGCCTCATCGACGCCCACGTTCACCTTCTGGCGGTGAACCTTGTGGCCTCGCGCAACCACGACAGCCCTTTGACGCTGCTTGTGGCCGAGGCGCTGCCGCGCATTCGCGCCATGCTGGACCGCGG
>JBCDCF010000297.1:0-5216 GCA_039182345.1 Pseudomonadota bacterium | reverse complement strand
TTCGCGAAGAGCTTGGCGCCCTCACAGGCACCCGCGATTCCTTGAGCGACAGGGTGGCGACGCTGAAGGCAGAGCACACCTCCTTCGCACAGGCCGTTCAGGAAATTGAATCGAGCCAGGCCGCGTTGATGCGCTCCATCACCACCTTGCGCTCTTACATGGACGGCACCGAGACCGCCGACGCCCCTGCCGCCGCCAACGACGACGCGGCCCCCGCCGCCGCCCAGTAAGAGGCGGCACACCGGCGCCCCGTCACGGGGCCGGCCAGCGCGCTCTGCAAACAAAAAAACCCGCCGGGGTGGATGGCCCCGGCGGGTTTTTTCTTGCGTCGCGTTGTTTTATCCGCGGCGGCCTAGGGGGGTCACCAGCGCCCAGGTGACAACGCCGAGCACCATCGCAACGATGATCAGCGCGATGGCGTAGATGCCGTTGTTGATGGAGAACCAGTTGGCGGCAATGAGGCGCAGGTTGGTGAAGGACAAAGGCAGCGTCGCGAGGTAGCTGACCTGTTCCACAGGCACTGTCTGCACCTGACTGTCATCCAGCTGGTAGGCGGTGATCCGCCCGCCTATGCGCCGCCATTCCTCAGGCGCCGACAGGGATGCGACGGAGGCCGACAGGAGCCCTGCCGTCGGTGCGGTCACAAGGGTCCACGCCGTGTCGGAGTTGTCGGGCGCAGGGGCTTGGGCAAGCATCAATGTGGCGCGATCGGAAACCAGCGGCATGGCCGCCAGCCTGTCGGAATCGCCGAGGGAGACGTTGAAGTTCACCGCATTCTTCACGGACTGGAAGAGGTTGCTGAACAGCCGTGAGATGCCGTTGTCGTTGGTCACCTCGTCGAACCAGCGCTCCTGGCTGCGCTGGGTCTCGCCGCGCTGGTCGACGCTGACATCGCGCAAGGCAGCTTCGTCGGCGGCGGCAACGGTGCGGTCAAGGCGCACCTCCTCCTGGCGCAGTTGCTGGCGCAACCGTCGCAGGACGTCGTCGTAGCGCTCAAGTCCCTCGGGCTCGGCGCCGGGGCTCGTGGGGTAGGGCTGGAGCCAGTTGGAGGGGATTGCCCTCGCCGCACCCGTCGTCTCGAGCGCAAGGTTGGAGACCTCGTTGAGGGGTGCCACGATGATCACCCCATCGCGCGAGAAGGGGCCGGCCTGATCCACCACCTCGGTGGGGAAGGAAGCCCCGCGGGAAACCGCAACGCGGGCGATCAAAGTGCCTGCGGCGCCAACGGTGTCGGCCGCAGTGCCCCCGATGCGCACCCGCACGGGCCCGTCGGACAGCTGATAGGGGAAACCGTTGGTGGCAAAGGACGCAAGGTTCGGCAGCTGCCCGATCCGCGCAAAGTCAGGGAATGCCAGCTCCGTGGTGGAGAAAAGGGCAAACCTGTCGCGGCCGGGAACGGTGCCACCAGGCAGGCACACAGCGTCCGCCTCCGTCTCAAGGTCGGCAACGATTTCGATGGTGTTGATGCCTGGACGGAAGTTTTCCATCACCAAGGCGATGGGGAAGTCCTCAATCACCTCACCTGTGGAGGAGGTGAAGCTGATTGCGGTGGAGAGCACGCCGTTCACCAAGACGCTGAGGCGGCTGCCGGGCTCCACATCGGCCGAGTAGGCGGCATCCAGAAGCAACTGGGCTTCGCCGTAAGCTGCCGCATAAAAGTCAGGCGGCAGGGTGACGTTGAAGTGGGTTTTGAAGCGCCGGCCGGAGAAGTTGATGGTCTCCACACCTGCCTGGCTCAGGCGGATGGTGTCGGCACCGTTGATGCGCACCCCATCGGGCACGAGCCAGGGCGGCGTTGCCACAATGGCCGAGCGCGGCTGGTTGGCAATGGCGGGCGCATCAAAGCGGGCAAGGGCGGTGTCCACAGCGCGTTGGTTCGGCCCTGTGATGATCACCGTCGGGCCAATGCGCGGGTTGTCCACCATGGCCGCCACAGGCCCCACTTGACCGTCGGACGGCACCGCGTCGGTGACGGCGCTCACCATGTCATAGGTGCCGATGACGATGTTGAGGACGCCTGGCTCGGGCATGGCGGAGGAGAGGTCAGGCGCCACCTCCACTAGCGGCTGGATGAAGCGGCCGCGCAGGGCTGCGGCTTGGACGGCCCGCAACATCCTGTCCATGTTGGCAGGGTTGTTGCCCATGGGCTGAACCACACGCAGGCGCGTCGCCCCGTTCGTGGCAACGCCGACGGCCGGAATGTCGGCAAGGCCGATCAAAGGAATGCGCCCGCCGCCGAAGGAAAAGCCTGTTAGGCGCGTGTCGATCCTGGTCCACAGCTCAAACGTGGCGTTGATGGAGCAATCGATCCTGTGGCGCATCTCCGCTTCCAGGCGAATGGCGTTTTCCCCTGGCCGCAAAAGGTCGGACGAGACGGGAAGGGCGATCACCTTGGTGCGGTCGGGGCTGTCGATGGCCGTTTCGGCAATCAGCCGGCCATTCAAGAACACGCGCAGGCGCGAGGCTTCCGGCAGGACGAGGACCGAGTTGGTGAAGGCGATGGACAGGTTGCCCCCGCGCGCCGCCTCAGCTGCATTCAAGAAGACCGTCCAGGAGCTGAACGCAATCTCACCGTCAAGGCGCAGGGTTCGGTAGGGGACGATGGGGCGGTCCACCACCGAGTCCACCCAGTCATCGCTGTTTTCCAGGGTGACGCGCAGTTCGCGCACGTCTGTGGTGTCGTCCTTCAGGAGCTGGTTGAGGGCGCGGCGCTGCTCGAAGCTGACCGCCTCCACGGGGACGACGGCGCCAGGCCTGCGCCCGCCGGCAAGGGGTGAGACGGTGGTGGAGGGGCGCGAGAACTCCTCCTCGTCGCTGTCGTCAGGCAGAACGGGGGACGTGCCGTCCTGGTTGATGTCGAACGGCGCAGCGACCGGGGCGCTCGGCTGAAGGCGCGTGCGCGGCGCTGTGGGGGCCACGGTGTTCGCCTCGTCCTGGGCAAGGCGCTGCTGGACCTGCGGCGCTGGGCTTTGGGGCACATCGGAGGCTTGATCGCGCACCGAGAAGGGGGCTTGCGCCGAGGCGGTGGCCGCGGCGAACGCGGTGGTCAACGCGATGATTGCGGCTGAAAGAACGGACAGGACTCGCATCACGAAACCTCAGCGATCGGGGCGTTGGTTGGCGGGCCGGGTGACGGGCGAGGGGTGGAGCCCCGCCGTGGCGCCTGACCCTGACGTCACCATGGCGTTGGGATCGGCGCCAACGAATGCGCCCCGCTGGATCTGTTTGTCGGGCTTGCCGCTGTCGTCCGCCTTGGTGGGCGTCTTGTCGGCGCGTCCAGGTGCAGCGTTGAAGAGGTAGGAGAGCCCGCGCACCGTCTGGAACACGGCAAGGGAGATGAACTCCACAACGCCGCGCACAACGCCAATGTCCTTCCGGCGGGAGCCTTGGAAGCGCACCCACTCGTCGGAGTTGGCAAAGACGAGGTCGGCCACAAGCTCGTACTGGCGGGGGTCCACCACGGCGAATTCCGACCCCAGCGCCACGCCGCCGTCATCGCGCACCACCGAGCGCACCGTCAGCGGCAGTTCGTTGGAGGCGAGCGGGGCCATCGGCTGGAAGCGCATGATGATCTGTTCGCCTGGCTTGATCTGCCGCAAGACGTTGGCAGGCACCAGAATGCGCGCGCCGGAGATGGACACGTCATCGATCTTGGCCGGAATGACGCGATCGCCGTAGATGATCTCCGCCGGCCTGTTGATGGCAACGCGCTGGGATTGGCGCAGCTGGCGCCGCTCGGCCACCACCCCGAGGGCAGCGCCCATGAGGAGGAGGTTGAAGAGGTTCCAGCCGCCCACCACCATCGCGATATCGGCCGCAAAGGGCTGTGCGATGATGCGCCAGACGGTGGCGACCACACCCGCCACCAGAATGAAGAAGATGATGTAGAACGGCCCGCCAAGCTCTGAAATGCGCGACCGACGGTTGGTCTCACCCTTTGTGGTCACACGGAACTGCGGCCGCTTGGGGTTCACCAAGACCGCCCCCAGCGCACGGATCAGGTAGACCGATTGGATCGTCTCATAAAGCTCTGAGATGAAAGGCCATCGCACCCGGCTCCATAGGTAGTTCTGGAGCAAGATGTTCACCAAAATATAGGTGACGGTATAGGCGGCGAACTCGGCCCCTGAGGCGTCGAAGATGGCAAACCCGAAGAACAGGTAGAACAGCGGCGAAAACACGAAGATCAGCCGTGCCACAGGGAACAGCCAATAGAACATGGACGAGAGGTAGCAGATCCGTTGCGGGATGGAGAGGCCGCTCTTGAACAGGGGCGACTTCAAAAAGAGGATCTGCATCATCCCCTGGCACCAGCGCGACCGCTGGCCGATAAAGTTGGCAAAGGTTTCCGGCTGGAGGCCTGCGATCATCGGCCGATCCACATAGGCCGAGTTCCACCCTTGGGCGTGAAGGCCGAGGGAGGTTTCAGCGTCTTCGGTGACGGAGGTGCCTGAAAAGCCGCCCACTTCCTCCAGAGCAGCCCGCCGCAACACCGCCGCTGAGCCGCAGAAGAAGGACGCATTCCACTTGTCAAAACCCTTCTGGATGACGCCGTAGAACATCTCGTTCTCCGACGGCATACGGTTCCAGGTTTCAAGATTGTGCTCAAGCGGGTCCGGATTGATGAAGAAGTGCGGCGTTTGCACCATGAACATCTTCGGATCGTCGGCGAAGTAGCCGAGCGTTTCCTGAAGGAAGTCCCGCGTTGGCGCATGGTCGGCGTCCAGCACCACCACGAACTCGCCGCTGGAGTGGGCAAGCCCGTTGTTGAGGTTGCCGGCCTTGGCGTTGATGTTGCGCGCGCGCGTTAGATAATTGACGCCAAGGTCGCGGGCGAGCTGCTGAAGTTCGCGCCGGCGCTCTTGCGCCGCGGCGGCCACCCGCGGGTCGGCGTTTTCCGCCCTTTCGTCCGTGCCGCCATCGTCGAGCAGGAAGATGTTGAGCTTGTCGGACGGGTAATCCATCTGCTTGGCGGCAGACAATGTGGTCGCCAGAAGCTGCGGGCTTTCGTTGATGGACGGGATGAACACATCCACCGTCGGCAGCACGCTGTCCCGGTTTAGTGTTTTCTTGGGGCGGTTCAGCGGGTCGGCCACAGAGAACAGCGACAAGAACAGCATCACCACCGAGTACATCTCGGCCAGGTACAACAGGAAGCCGGGGATAAAGTTCTGCAGCTCCGACACCGGCGGGATGGTGGTGAAGGTGCGCCAGTA
>JBCDCF010000296.1:0-5227 GCA_039182345.1 Pseudomonadota bacterium | reverse complement strand
GCCGACACGCCGAGCACCGTGGCCGCGGCGAGAATCGCAAATCTCATGAGGTCCCCTCAAGGGTGATGGCCACAAGGCCCTGATGCCCGTTATCTGCCTTAATCTTGAAACTACTGTCAATACGACCCACAAACTCTAGAATCTTTACGATCAATACTTATAACAATTCGAGAAACGTCTAGGATTGGAATTTGTCCAGTGCGAGGGCGCCACCACGCAGCACACAGCAGCGCGTCAACACTTGCCTCTGGGACGCCGGGCGCAGTGACCTGGTCAGCGTCGGCCCGTTTGTCCGGAACGGCCGCTGGCAGCCTGCGGCGCACCCTCCGTGGGCGGCGCACCGGGCTCTTTGGAGCGGGGATGCAGGCTGTCCTCATGGGTGTTGGTGGGACAGCAGGTGTCGATGGCACAGTGGAATGACAAAGGGTCACAGCAGTCGGTGGCAGCACCGCTGGCGGATTGAACGAAGTCCAGCGCATCGCAGCGGTTCATGCGTACGGGCATGCAAGGCCCCCCAACAGCGCCCCGACCGGCGCCCATCCGTGACAGGCGCATAGGGCGCCACAGCCGTCCCCGACCCGGACCGCCTGTTCACGTGTTGAGAAGCGTTACCCGAATGACCTTGCAGCTGTAAAGATAAAATAAGGAGCCGACCGAAGATATATTTTAGATCTCTTCAACACTGCAGCACACATGCTGAAGGATCTTGAAGACTTCAAGTCTGCACACCCCAGCACCGAACACCGGCGAACCGGTCTCAGCCGCCGAACAAGTCCAGCTGGCCGCGCGTGGGCGCACGGCGCGCCGGCGGCACAAAAAGGTCCGTGCGCAAACGCACCGAGCCGATGTTCAGCCCATGACGCTTCACCGCAAGGCCGAAGCGCTGGGCGACGAGTGTGGCGAACGGCCCCTCCCCCCTCTGGCGCTTGCCGAAGGTGGCGTCATAATCGCGCCCGCCGCGCATGGCGCGCATCACCGACATCACCCGTTGCGCCCTGTCTGGAAAATGCTCGGCCAGCCAATCGCGTACGATCTCTTTCAACTCGTGCGGCAAACGCAACAACACGAAGTTGGCGTGGCTCACCCCGCGCTTTGCCACGGCGGCCACAATCTCTTCGATCTCATGGTCGTTGATGGTGGGGATGATCGGGGCGACCAGAACCGTCACAGGCACACCCGCCGCCACCAGCGCTTCAATGGCATCCAACCGCTTTTGCGGTGTCGGCGCCCGCGGCTCCATCAACCGGGCAAGGCGCGCATCAAGGGTGGTGACCGACAGGCCCACCTTGGCAAGCCCGTCCCGCCCCATGGGGCCAAGGATATCAAGATCGCGCACCACCATGTCGGACTTGGTGACAATCCCCACAGGATGGCGCGTTGCGCTCAACACCTTCAGGATGGACCGCGTGATCTCCCGCGACCGCTCAATGGGTTGATAGGGGTCGGTGTTGGTGCCGATCGCAATGCACCGGCAGCGATAGCCTGGCGCCGCCAGTTCCTCATGCAGCAGCGCCGCAGCCTCAGGCTTGGCAAACAGCTTGGTCTCAAAATCGAGCCCCGGCGAAAGGCCCAGATACGCATGGGTGGGCCGCGCAAAGCAGTAAAAGCACCCGTGCTCGCACCCACGATACGCGTTGATGGAGCGGTCGAACCCAAGGTCGGGCGAGGTGTTGCGGGTGATGACGGTCTTGGCGCTCTCCTCCACCACCTCCGTCCTTGGCCGCGCCTCCTCAGGCGGCGTCCAACCGTCATCCACCGCCTCGCGTGTGTAAGGCTCGAACCGGGCATCGGGGTTGACGGTTGCGCCCCGCCCCCGCGGCTTGGATGCGATAAAAAGTGTCTGCGCCATCCCTGTCCTCCCTCGCGGCGAGGACACTAGCACTAGAACATAACGGAAACAAACACCAATATGGGCCGCCCTCGCCGCGCCTCAGCGCTCCGCCAAGCGCGGCATGATCTCCACGAAATTGCAGGGCCTGAAGCGGTAGTCGAACTGCTTGACCAGAACATGGTCCCACGCATCGCGGCACGCACCTGGCGAGCCCGGCAGAACGAACACGAATGTGGTGTCGATCAACCCCGCCGTCGCGCGGGACTGGATGGTGGAGACCCCCACGCTCTCGCTGGATACGTGGTGAAAGTAGGTGGAAAACCCGTCCATCCGTTTGGCAAACAGCGGCTCCACGGTCTCAGGCGTCACATCGCGGCCGGTAAAGCCTGTGCCGCCCGTGGTGATGACAACGTCGACCCCCGCATCCTCCACGCCGGCCATGACGGCGCTGCGGATTGCCGCGCCATCATCGGGCACGATCTGCCGGCCCGCCACCTGGTGGCCTGCCGCCTCGATGCGTTCGCACAAGGTATCGCCTGACCTGTCGTCGGCGGGTGTGCGCGTGTCGGACACGGTGATCACGCTGAAGCTCACAGGATGAAACGGACGCTCTTCGTCGATCCCAGGCATCACTCTTTCCCCAAAATGCACCACGGTGCGGCGCGAACCCTCGCTCGGGCGATTGAAGCCTGCCCTTTCCCCCCGTAAGGCTGTGGGACGAAAGGACGGCCGATGACGGACAAGCTAAACCCTGGCGATGCTGATGCGCTCGCCTATCACAAGGCAGAGCCTCCGGGGAAGCTGGAGATCCGCGCCACCAAGCCCCTCTCCACCCAGCGCGACCTGTCGCTCGCTTATTCGCCAGGGGTTGCCGCCGCAAGCCTTGCCATTGCCGACGACCCGCTGGCCGCCCACGATCTCACCGCAAGGGGCAACATCGTCGGCGTCATCTCCAACGGGACTGCGGTGCTGGGGCTCGGCAACATCGGCCCCCTTGCCTCAAAGCCTGTGATGGAAGGCAAGGCGGTTCTGTTCAAGAAGTTCGCCAACATCGATGGCATCGACATTGAGGTGAACGAGACCGACCCCGCGCGGTTCATCGGCATTGTGGCCTCCCTGGAGCCCACCTTCGGCGGCATCAACCTTGAGGACATCAAGGCGCCGGACTGTTTCATCATCGAGACAGAGCTGCGCGAGCGCATGGGCATTCCCGTCTTCCATGACGATCAGCACGGCTCGGCCATCATCGTCACCGCAGCGGTAAAGAACGGCCTCCTCATCACCGGCAAATCGCTGGAGAATGTGAAGATCGTGACCGCTGGTGCGGGGGCGGCGGCCCTTTCGTGCCTCAACCTTTTGATCGCGTTCGGCGCCAATCCCGAAAACATCATCGTCACGGACATTGAGGGCGTGGTCTATAAAGGCCGCCAGACCCTCATGGACCCTTGGAAGGACCCATTCGCCCGCGACACCCATTTGCGCACGCTGGACGAGGCCATCGAAGGGGCCGACATCTTCCTCGGCCTGTCCGCAGGGGGCGTGTTGAAGCCTCACATGGTGGACAAGATGGCCGAGCGGCCGATGATCATGGCGCTCGCCAACCCGACGCCCGAGATCATGCCCGAGCTTGCCAAGGAGCGCCGTCCCGACGCGCTCATCTGCACGGGCCGGTCGGACTATCCCAACCAGGTCAACAATGTCCTGTGCTTTCCCTTCCTGTTCCGCGGGGCGCTCGATGTGGGCGCCACAGGCGTCAACCAGGAAATGACCATGGCAGCGGTGGACGCCATTGCAGGCCTTGCCCGGGAACGCCCGACCGAGGAGGTGGCGCGGGCCTATGGCGGCGTCGTCTCCGTCTTCGGGCCGGACTACTTGATTCCTGCCGCTTTCGACCCGCGGCTGATCCTGCGCATTGCGCCAGCGGTGGCAAAGGCTGCCATGGCAACGGGCCTTGCCGCCCGGCCCATCTCCGACCTTAAGGCGTATAGCGACAGGCTGGCCCGTTTCGTCTTCCGCTCAGGCTCTTTGATGAAGCCTGTCTTCACCAAGGCGGCCGAAGCGCCCAAGCGGGTGGTCTATGCGGAAGGGGAGGATGAGCGCGTGTTGCGGGCGGCCGAGATCATCATCGAGGATGAGATTGGCCACCCCATCCTCATCGGCCGGCGCAGGGTGATCGAGGCGCGCGCCCAACGGGCGGGCCTGATGCGTATCAACGAGGCCGACATCATCGACCCGGAGGACGACCCGCGCTACCGCGAGTATGTGGCTGAGTATTTCGCCCTTGCCGGCCGGCGGGGCGTCACCCCTGAGGCCGCCCGCACGGTGGTGCGCACCAACTCCACGGTGATTGCCGCGCTTGCCCTTCACCGCGGCGAGGCGGATGCCATGCTGTGCGGCGTTGAAAGCCCGTTCAGCCAACACGTGAAGGCGGTGCGCGACATCATCGGCCTGCGCGAAGAGGTGCGCGAGTTTTCCGCCCTCTCCCTCCTTTTGGAGGACAGGCGCGCCCTCTTCTTGTTGGACACACAGGTCTGCCACGAGCCGGACCCCAGCCAGATCTGCGAGATGGTGCGCCTTGCCGCCGAGCAGATGGCTACCTTCGGCATCACGCCGCGGGTGGCGCTGCTGTCGGCCTCACGCTTCGGCTCGCGGGATCTGCCCTCCGCCACCACAATGCGCGAGGCGCTGACGCTGTTGAACGCTGAAGCCCCTGACCTTGTGGTGGATGGCGAGATGACCGCCGAGGACGCCCTCAACGCTGTGGTGCGCGAACGCGCCATGCCGGACGGTCCTTTGACCGGGACCGCCAACCTCCTGGTGTTCCCGAACATTGACGCGGCCCACATCGGCCTCACCCTGGTGAAGGAGATGACGGGCGCCCTTCACATTGGCCCGATGCTGCTTGGCACGCGTCTGCCGGTCCACATCGTCAACCAGTCGGTCACCGCCCGCGGCGTCCTCAACATGTCCGCCATTGCAATGGTGGACGCCAACCAACGCCGCTAGCGCGTTTGCCGCTCAGGTTGGATCAACCTGAGCGAAGAGCAATCGCGCCAGATATTGGGTGCGAACACGTTACCACCCGCTCAGTGTGAGTCACACTGAGCGGGTCGTGCTCTAAGGGCCCTCAGGATCCACGGGGCATGGTGTCTGGGTCTAATCAGGCCCAGGCCTCTTAAGGACCAAAGGTTCGGAGGCGCGTCAGCGTCCCTCCAGCGCGGTCCCTTTGGCAAGGATGGTCGGACCGTAAAGGAGCTGCGCGAACAGGCGAGACGGGCGCACATTGGCCCAGAACGCGGACTTTGCGGCCGCCGACCCGCTGCGCACCGTCAAGGGATCGGACGCGGCATCGTAGATCAACTCGCCCAACATCCGCTCATCGCGCGCCGCCACAAT
>JBCDCF010000295.1:0-5228 GCA_039182345.1 Pseudomonadota bacterium | reverse complement strand
GGTGGAGGCAGGCGCCTTCGTCAATCCGCGCGACAGAGACGGGCCACCCACCATCCAGGCCTTTTGCGTGCCCATCGTCTACCTCGACAGGGACACGCTGGGGCTTGTGGACGATGACTACGGCATCACCATCACCACCGTTGTCGTCAAACCGAAGTCGCGCGGAACGGTGACGCTGCGCTCCAGCGATCCGCGCGCCATGCCCATCGTCTCTCCCAACCTTTTGAAGGAGGAGGAGGACATGCGCCAGATGGTGGAGGGCCAGCGCTTCTTCCTGGACGCCTTCTCAGCGCCGCCCCTTGCCGACAAAATCAAGCGCATTGCCATTCCCGAACAGGGCGCCACGGACGAGGAGGCCCTAAGGCGCCACTGCAAGCGCTTCGTGAAGACCAACTACCACCCCGCAAGCACCATGAAGATGGGGGCCGACGGCGACCCTTTGGCCGTGCTCGATGCCACCCTCAAGGTGCGCGGTGTGGAGGGTTTGAGGGTGTGCGATATGTCGGCCGTGCCGGACATCGTGGCCGGCAACACCAACGCCACGGCGATGATGTTGGGCCTTCGCTGCGCCGACTTCATTATGGGCCGGGACAGCGCCGGCCGCTCAGCCTGACCTGCACGCAAGCGGGCGCGTCTTGCTCATGCAGCGGTCAGAAGCGCGCCCATGTCGCGCCAACGCCAGCAACGCACAAGGTGGTCGGCAGACACCTTTTCCGTGGCGGGCACATCGGTCCGGCAGCGCTCTTCAGCATGGATGCAGCGGGGGTGGAAGTGGCAGCCGCCTGGTGGATCGAGCGGTGAGGGAAGTTCGCCGGTCACAGGGGCGTAGGTTTGCTGGCCTGCCCTGATCCGCGGCATGCCCGCAAGGAGGGCGGCCGTATAGGGGTGGCGCGGGGCGGTGAAGAGCGTCTCTGTCGGCGCCTCCTCAACGATGCGTCCCAGGTACATCACCGCGACCCGGTCGCACAGGTGCCGCACCACACCAAGGTCGTGGCTGATGAACAGGGCCGTCAGCTGACGGCGCTGCCTGAGGTCGGCCAGAAGGTTCAGGATCTGCGCCTGTACCGAGACGTCGAGAGCGGCCACAGGCTCATCGCAAATCAACACGTCCGGAGAGACCGAAAGGGCGCGCGCAATGCCGATCCTCTGGCGCTGGCCGCCGGAGAACTGGTGGGGCAGCCTGTCCAGCGCATCACGGGGAAGGCCCACCTCGTCCATCAGCGCAGCGGCAAAGCTCTGGCGCTCCCGCGGCTTGATCATGCCGTGCCGCAAAGGCCCCTCGGTGATGGTGTCGATGACGCTGCGCCGCGGATTGAGCGAGGCCATGGGATTTTGAAAGATCATCTGGACCCGCAGGAGCGCGCGGGGCGGAAGGCTTTCAAGATCGTCCCCCGCCAGGCGCACACGGCCTTCGCTGGGGCTCAAAAGCGCGGCCACGATGCGCCCCAAGGTGGACTTGCCGCAGCCGCTTTCACCCACCAGCCCCATGACCGAACCGCGCGGCACTTGAAGGTCCACATGGTCCACCGCGTGGACGGTCTCGTCACGATAGTCAGCGCCGATGCGCGACAGCAGCCGCTGTGTGGTGGTCATCTTGCGGGTGAAGCGGCGCGATACGCCTTCGATGGAAAGGTACGGCGCGGTTTCGCTCGATGTCATCGCCACAGGTCGGTGCTGCATCACGCAGCGCCCATGGGGTGAAAGCAGCGGACCTGTCGCCCCTTGCCGATGGGCGTGACCGGTGGGTCGGACAGGCACGTCTTGTCGGCCCTGAAACAGCGGGGGCGGAAGGCACATCCCTCAGGCAGGGCAAGGGGAGAAGGGGGCATCCCGCCAATCTGCTCCAGCTTGCCGCCGGGGGGGACTTCGCCCGGGATCGAGCGCAGGAGACCCACCGTGTAGGGATGGGCAGGATGGTTCAACACCGCGTCCACAGGGCCCTCTTCCACAATGCGGCCCGCGTACATGACGGCGATCCTGTCGCAAAAGCCTGCAGCGACGCTGAGGTCATGGGTGATCCAGATGAGGGCCACGCCGGTCTTGCGCACAAGGCGGTGCATCAGGGCCAGGATTTGGGCCTGGATGGTCACATCGAGGGCCGTCGTGGGCTCGTCGGCGATGACGAGGGACGGGGCATTCACCAAGGACAGGGCTATGCACACCCTTTGGCGCATGCCGCCTGAAAGTTCGTGCGGGTAGGTGGCAAGGCGGGCGGCAGGGGCGGGCATTCCCACCTCCACCAATGCTTTCTCGGCCCTTGCCATCGCTTCTTTCCAGGTGAGGCGCTTGTGGGCGCGCATCACCTCATAGAACTGCCGGCCGATGGTGAGGACAGGGTTGAGGGTGGTCATGGGATCTTGGAAGATCATCGCCACCTCGCGGCCGCGAAGGGCGCGCATCTCATCCTCTTGAAGGCCGACGAGTTCGCGGCCCCTGAGGCGCACCGAGCCCTTTTCCACACGCCCCGGCGGGTCCACCAGGCCCATCAGCGACAGCCCTGTCACCGTCTTGCCAGACCCCGATTCCCCAACAATGGCAAGGATTTCCCCTGGCGCCACATCAAAGCTGACACCGTTGACGGAGACCGCTCGGCCGGTCTGAAGGGAAAACACTGTCGTCAGATCGGACACCGACAGGATGGGGGCCGTGTCGGTGATTGTGGGTGGGGCCATTTCCATCACCGCCGTCATCGCCGCTCGCCGGGGTTCAGAACGTCCCGCAGCCTGTCGCCCACAAGGTTGATGGCAAGGACGGTGGCAAGGAGCGCCAAGCCTGGGAAGATGGAAATCCAGTAAAGCCCGCTCAAAAGGTACTGGTAGCCGTTGGCAATCAACAGGCCCAGCGAGGGTTCCGTCTCAGGCAGGCCGATGCCAAGGAAGCTCAGCGTTGCCTCCAGCGTGATGGCGGCGGCCACCTGGATGGTCCCCACCACAAGGAGGGGCGCGAGGCAGTTGGGAAGAAGATGGCGCGTCAGAATACGCCAGTGGCCGAGCCGCAGCCCCCGCGCCGCGTCGATGTACTCCCTCTCGCGCTCCACAAGGGCCGATCCGCGCACGGTGCGCGCGTAATAGGCCCACTGGACGATGACGAGGGCGATCATGGTCTTGTCCACCCCGCGCCCGACCACGGCAAGAAGCATGAGGGCAACGAGGATCGCCGGAAAGCTCATCTGAAGGTCGACGATGCGCATGATGATGGTGTCGACCCGGCCGCCCACATAGGCCGCCGTCAGGCCCACCAGCGCACCGATGGCAAGGGCGACCACGGCACTCATGGCGCCCACCATCAGTGAGATGCGAAGGCCGTAGAGGATGGCGCTCAACATGTCCCTGCCGAGCCCATCGGTGCCAAGCCAGAAGGTGTAGCCGTCCATGCTGGGGGTGCCCGGTGGCAGGCGCGAATCAAGGATGGAGACCTTGGCAAGGTCGTAAGGGTCTTGGGGGGCAATCCAAGGCGCAAAGACCGCACACACGATGATGGCAAGGAGAACCACAAACCCCACCACCGCGACGGGGCTAGCGCAAAACTCCTTTACAAAGCGCGAGAAGGAGCCTGGCCCTTTGCGGGGAGTGATTTGTGAGGTGTCGGCGGCGTCGGTCATTTCGACCCTCCCCCAAGGCGCACGCGCGGGTCGAGGGCGGCATAGGTTAGGTCGACGATGAGGTTGATGACCACGAACATCGTCACGATCACCATCAGGTAGGCGACGATCACAGGCCGATCGAGCCTTGAGATGGACTCAATGATGAGTTTGCCCATGCCGGGCCAGTTGAAGATGGTTTCCGTCACGACAGCGAAAGCGATGACGGAGCCGAACTCGATCCCGATCACCGTCACGATGGGGATCATGATGTTTTTCAAGACATGGCGCGTCAGCACACGGCGGGGGCGCACCCCCATGGCGCGGGCATAGCGCACATAGTCTTGGGGCAGCACCTCGCGCACACCGGCCCGTGTGAGGCGGATAAAGAGGGCCACCTTGAAGAGCGCAAGGTTGAGCGCCGGCAGGAAGATGTGGCGCAGCCCATCAAGGGTGAAGATGCTGAGCTCCATCCCAAGGACATTCACCGTCTCTCCCCGCCCATAGACAGGGAACCAGGACAAGGTGACGCCGAAGGTGAGGATCAACAAAAGCCCCACCCAGAAGGACGGGAGGGAAAAGCACAGGATCGACCCCGACATGATGAGCCGGCCGTACCAGGTCTTCCCCCGCAGCCCCGCCACGAGCCCAAGGGGAATGCCGATGAGGATGGCCATCAAGGTCGCCACGAACGCAAGCTCCAGCGTTGCCGGCATCCGCATGAGGATGAGCTCGATGGCAGGGATGTTGAAGGCGAAGGACGTGCCAAGGTTGCCCTGCAGCGCCTGGCCCACGAAGCGCAGATATTGAACATAAAGGGGTTGGTCGAGGCCGAAGGCGCGGGCGACGGCCTCGCGCGTTGCCTGGTCTGCGTCGGGGTTGATGAGGATCTCCACAGGGTCCCCGATGGCGTAGACGCCCACGAAGACAATCAGCGACATCAGCCAAACGACGACGGCGCCCTGAAAGACGCGCTGCAGGATGAAGGCAATCACGCCGCTACCTCCATCACAGGAAGGAGGAGGGTGGAGGGCGTGTCGGGCCCGGTGTGGATGGTGATGGTCCCCATCTGACGCCGGCCGGGATGGCCGAGCGGCGCGCCCGTTTGCGGGTTGATGTCAAAGTGGGGGAAGTTGCTGCCGGCAATGTCGAGGCGGATCCTGTGTCCTTTGGCAAACCGTTTGGCCGTGGGGAAGGCCTCCACCACGGCCTTTGCGGGGACGCCGCGCGGAAGGGGTGCGTCCTGGTCGAAGCCGTCCCGGAAGCGCAGCCGCAAAATCCCGTCGCAAAGGTTAAGCGCCGGCCCGTCGTCTGGGTAGACGTCAATCAACTTGATGGTGACATCGCAGTCCGCCACATCCGCCGACACCCATAGGTGAGCCGAGACTGGCCCTGCGATCACAAGGGCATCCGCCAAAGGCGCAGTGAGGAAGGACAGGACGTCCGCTCGCCCGCTTTCCCCGCCCGCAACGGGAAAGAGCGTCGTGTGATCAAACATGCCGCCCGTCATCACAGGCTCGCCTGAGTTGATGGCCCCGCCCAATGTGGGCACCGGCAAGTGCGGATCGCTGATGAAGGTGTGGGCAGAAGGCGCTGACGGCGCCCTTTCGCCAAGGCCCTCAGGGCCAAGGGAAAGGACCTGCTCTTT
>JBCDCF010000294.1:0-5238 GCA_039182345.1 Pseudomonadota bacterium | reverse complement strand
CCGGCAAGGAGTTACAAAAGCTCGTACTTTCCACTTCTGGTAAGCCCTCCAGGTTTGCTTTAAAGGTGAGCATGCTTTCTTTCATGGTGGTGGCACGACGCTTCTTCAACGCGCCCACCATCTGGGCCAACGACATCACCTACATGACCAACGGCAGCCTGTTTCTTCTGGGCGCCGCCTATACGCTGCGCCGGGACGCCCATGTGCGGATCGACTTTCTGTCCTCCCGCTTGCCTGAGCGCGTGCAGCACCTGATCAACCTCCTCTTTTACCTCTGCCTGTTCCTGCCGCTCCTTTACCTCACGTCCGAGTCCAGCATCCAAAAGGCCGTGCGCGCCTATGAGCGCGGCACCCTTGAGAACATGAGCACGTGGGAGCCTGTGGTCTGGCCCTTCCTGACGGGAATTGCGCTGGGGGTCGCTGGCCTCACCCTCCAGGTCATCATTGAATCCATCCGCCACGTGTTCGGCATCTTCGATCCGACGTCGGTGGATCCGCCGGGGCACGCGCGGTCCGATTCCCTCGCCTCCTCCCGCGACAACGCCCCCCACGTGGCTCAGCAATGACCAACGAACTCCTCGCCGGGATGATGTTCCCGGTCCTCTTTACGTTCGTCTTCCTGGGGATCCCCATTTCCTTCTCGCTCCTGGCAACGGCGGCCCTTTTCGGCCTTCCTTTGTTCGGCGATCGCGTGGCGCTTCAACTCTACGGCGGCATCACCCAGACAGCCTCCAACTTCGTCCTGTCTGCAGTGCCGCCCTTCGTGTTCATGGGCTTCATGCTGGAGCGGTCGGGAATTGCCGAGCGCCTCTTCAAGGCCATGCAAATGTGGCTCGGGCGATTACCGGGGGGACTGGGGCTTGCCACCATGTCCATGGCCGCCTTGATTGCCGCCACCACGGGCATCGTCGGCGCGGTGGAGGTGTTGATTGGCGTCATGGCGATCCCGGCAATGCTCGCCTACCGCTACAACAAGAGCCTCATTTCAGGCGTCATCTGCTCGGGCGGGTCGCTGGGCACCATGATCCCGCCCTCGCTGGTGGTGGTGATTTACGCCTCGGTGGCGAACCTTTCCATCGGCCAGCTGTTCTCCGCGGTCCTTTTACCGGGCGCCATCATGGTGTTCGGCTTTTTCCTGGTAATTCTCGTTGCCTGCGCGCTGAAGCCTGAATTGGGCCCGCCCGTCCAGTCCGACGATCTGCCGCCCCTTGGCGAGCGCATCACCTACACGCTGACCGCGCTCGTGCCTGTGGTCTTCCTCATCGTGTGCGTTCTGGGTGCCATCATGTTCGGCATTGCCTCGCCCACGGAGGCGGCGGCCGTCGGTGCGCTGGGGACGGTGGTGCTGACCATTCTCTATGGCCGCTTCTCGTTCAAGACGCTGTTTGAGACCTTGCGCGAGACGCTCCTCGTCAACTGCATGATCCTCCTCATCGTCGTCGGAGGGTCCATTTTTGCGGGGATCTTCCGCATCCATGGCGGCAACAACCTTGTGCAGGGGATCATCGACGCGTTGGGCCTTGGGGAGACGGGCATCATCATCTTGATGCTCGCCGTCACCTTCCTGGCAGGCTTCATTTTGGACTGGGTGTCGGTGGTGCTGATCATGCTGCCCATCTTCGTGCCCATCCTCACCGCGACGGGGGTGGACCCCATCTGGTTCGCCGTCCTGATGATTGTGGTGATCCAGACCTCTTATCTGACACCGCCCATGGCTCCGTCGATCTTTTACTTAAGATCCATCGCGCCCCCTGAGATCACGTATATGGACATGTATCGCGGCGTTCTTCCCTTCGTCGCGATCCAGGTGCTCACCCTCATTGCGGTGTTCCTGGTTCCAAGCCTTGCCACCTGGCTCCCCTCCCTCCTGGTGAACTGATGAGCGAACCTGCCGACACCGACGCCCTTGCCGAGATGGTGAGGGGCTACCTTGCCTCCTCCCCGTTCATCCAGTTCATGAACCTCTCCTTGGTCTCCCTTGATGCTGAGCGCGGCGAGATCACCATGGTGATGCCCATGCGCCCCGAGTTCGAGCGGGGTGGCCCCATGACAGGCCAGTTCCATGGCGGGCCCGTTGCCGCCCTCATCGACACGGTGGGGGACTTTGCGGTGGCGATTGCCGTCGGCGGTGCCGTCCCCACCATCAACTTTCGCGTGGACTATCTGCGCCCCTCCACAGGCACCAAGCTCACCGCAACGGCGCGGGCGCGGCGGGTGGGGCGCACCGTCGGCGTGGTGGACATCGACGTGATGGACGACAACGGCAAGCTCACCGCCGTCGGCCGCGGTTGCTATGGTGCCCAAATCGGCTGATCGGAGGAAACAATGCGCGCCCAGGTGATCCACGAGCACGGCCCCATTGAGGCCATCACCTTCCACGACGACTTTGCCGACCCAACCCCCGGCGAAGGCGAGGTGGTGCTGACGGTGGGCGCCTGCACCTTGAACTACCACGACCTCTTCACGTTGAAGGGGATGCCAGGCATCAAGGTGCCGATGCCCATCATCATGG
Source organism: Pseudomonadota bacterium (assembly GCA_039182345.1). Classification (GTDB taxonomy): domain Bacteria; phylum Pseudomonadota; class Alphaproteobacteria; order Rhizobiales; family Amorphaceae; genus Acuticoccus. Next base: position 2,726 of record JBCDCF010000294.1, on the reverse strand, counting down.
GGATCGATGTGGCGGGCACCGTGGATGCCGTCGGCCAAGGCGTCACCGACTGGTCGGTGGGCGATCGTGTTGTGGTGGACCCCATCGAGCGCAAGGCTGGCAAGCTTCTGGGCGAGATGATGAATGGCGGCCTTGCCGAGCGGGTGGTCGTCACCGCAGACCAGCTCCTGTCCATCCCAGACACCATGAGCTTTACCGCAGCCGCCGCCCTCCCCTGTGCCTACGGCACCGCCTACAGGATGATGATGACCCGCGGTCACGTGCATCCAGGCGACAAGGTGCTGGTGCTGGGTGCATCGGGCGGCGTCGGCACCTGCTGCGTGCAGCTTGCCAAGATGGCAGGCGCCCATGTGATTGCCGCGGCGTCCTCCCAGGACAAGCTGGACCGTTTGGCCGAGCTTGGTGCCGACGAAGGCATCAACTACGCCGAGGGCGACTTCATGCGCGAGGTGCACGCGCGCTTCGGCAAGCCGCGCATTTCAGGCGGCGGCGGGGTGGATGTAATCGTCAACTTCACGGGCGGCGACACGTGGATCCCGTCCCTGCGCTCCCTCACCAAAGGCGGGCGGCTCCTCACCTGCGGCGCCACGGCGGGCTATGATGTGCGCAGCGACATGCGCTTCATCTGGACGTTCGAGCACAACATCTTGGGCTCCAACGGCTGGTCGAAGGAGGATGTGGCCCAACTTATCAAGCTCACCAACAGGGGCGACTTGAACCCCATCGTCTCCTCCACCTTCGCCTTGGAAGACACCCAGGACGCCTTCCGCGCCATGGAGGAGCGGCGGGTGTTCGGCAAGGTCGCCGTCATCCCTTAAGCGTTGGCGGCAGCGGCTCACACGTGCTTGTTGAGGCCGCCGTCCACCACAAGGTTCTGACCCGTCACGTAGGACGCATCGTCTGAGACGAGGAAGGCGGCATATTTGGCCACCTCCTCCACCCGGCCCACCCGCTTCATGGGGATGGTGTCGGCACGCTCTGGCGGGTGGTTGAGGCTGTCGATGAAGCCTGGCAGGAGCGCGTTCATGCGAATGTTCTGCGGTCCGTAGCGCTCCGCAAACAGCTTGGTGAACGCGCCGACACCAGCTCTATAGACGCACGAGACAGGGAACATCAGGCTCGGCTCGAAGGCGGCGTAGCTGGTGATGTTGACGATCGCCCCGCCCCCCTGAGCCTCCATGATGGGAGCGAGCCTGCGGGCAAAGCGCACCGCGCTCATCACAACGATGTCGTTGCCTTTGGCCCAGGCCTCATCCTCAATGGCAAGGAGATCGCCCTTAGGCGGCGGGCCCACATGGAGAACGCCGGCATCGATGCGCCCGTAGGCGGCCATCGCCTTGTCCACCAGGGCGTCGATATCGTCTTTGTTTTCCACAACGCCGCGGTGGGCAATGGCGCCCAGCTCTTCGGCCAAATCCTCGCAACGGTGGGACGGAGACATCAGCGCCAGGCGGTAGCCACGGGCGGCGAGCTCACGGGCGATGGCAGCGCCCATGCCTTTGCCGGCCCCTGTGACGATGGCTGTCTTGGATGTCATGAAACGTCTCCGCGTGGTGGTTCCGAACCCTTGCGGCCCGGCCGGCCAACGTCAATCATCCACCCACACACGAAGTACCCGAGCCGGGCCAGGAGACAAGAATGGACGCCAACGACGACGCGGTGAACGCCCACCAGGCGGCGGACGATCCGCGCAACGCAACGGTGAAGCTTTGCGTCAACGGCAAGATCGTGCCGCGGGCGGAGGCGCTGGTGTCCATCTACGATTCAGGCTTCATGCTGGGGGATGGGATCTGGGAGGGTCTGCGCCTGAAAGACGGCGTCTGGGTGTTTCTGGAAGAGCATCTGGACCGCCTGTTCGAGGCCTCCCTTGCCCTTGACCTCGACATGGCCCACTCGCGCCAAGACCTCACCGATGCCCTGAACGAGACCGCGGCTGCCAACGGCATGACGGACGACACCCATGCCAGATTGATGGTCACCCGCGGCATCAAATCCGCGCCGTTCCAGCACCCCGGTTTTTCCCGTTCGGGTCCGACGGTCGCCATCATCATGGAGCATTCGCGGCCAGCAATCCCCCGCCCCATCCGCCTTGCCAGCGTCGCCCACCACAGGGGCCTTCCGTTGACGCAGGACGCCAAGCTCAACTCCCACTCAAAGCTGAACTGTATTCTGGCCTGTATTGCCGCTGAAAAAGCCGGCGCTGACGAAGCCTTGATGTTCGACCCCTTCGGCTTCGTGAACACCACCAACTCATGCAACTTCTTCATCGTCCGTGGTGAGGAGGTTTGGACCTCAACGGGCGACCACTGCATGAACGGCATCACCCGCGGCAAGGTGATCGACGCGTGCCGGGAGAACGGCATCACCGTGCGCGAGAAGAACTATTCGCTTCTTGAAACCTATGGCGCCGACGAGGCCTTCATGACGGGCTCGTTCGGCGGCCTGACGCCTGTGGGATCGGTGGACACGCGCCCCCTCACCGCCCCAGGCCCCATGACGGAGCGCATCCGCTCCCACTACACCGCGCTCGTCACCCGTTACGTGGACGATAAACGCTGAGCGCAGGGGCCGCGGGAGAGACTTGAACCGTGGCGTGAGGGCTTGGCGCGGCCCTCACCCCACGCGTTTGCTGGTCAGGTAAGGTTAGACGAACTCGATCGCCCCCTTGTCCACCAGATCGCGCAGGTCGTCAGGGTTGCGCACCTGTTGGAAGAAGATGCCGCCTT
>JBCDCF010000293.1:0-5255 GCA_039182345.1 Pseudomonadota bacterium | reverse complement strand
GTTGCTGCGCTGACGGGCGACGGCGGTTTCAACATGACGCTGGGCGAGTTGGAAACGGCGATCCGCATGAAGCTTGCCGTCACCATCGTTGTGGTGAACAACGCTGCCTCCGGTTACGTGAAGGCGCTCCAGCACCTCATGTACGGGGACGGCAACTACCAGTCCGCCGACCTTCACGACACCAACTATGCCGCCGTTGCCGAGGCGATGGGGGCCGCAGGGGTGCGCGTGGAAGCGCCTGACGATCTGGCGCAGGCCTTTCGCGAGGCGTTTGTGCGCACCGACAGGCCCACAGTGCTCGACGTTGTGGTGACGCGCGATGCCGGCAAGATGCTGCCTGCCGCCGACAGCCGCGCCGTGACGGTGAAGAAGGGCGACCGCGTCGCCTAGCGCGTGCCATGTATGGGGCCACACCCTAAAGCCGTCAGCGCGATCCTGGCCTGATTGTCGCGCCCCTTGCCGAAAGGCTTTGCGCACGGCGTGGCGGCGCTACTTCCGCCTGTCTTGGGAGGTGCGCCATGTCCAAAACGCTCGCCATCATCTTCATCATCGGCAAAGCCATGATTTGGCTCGGCATTCCCCTTGCCGTCGGCATTTGGGAATTGCGCAGGCACAAGAAAATGATGGCGGCTGAGGCGGCAGGCGCCCCGCCGGCGGAGGAGCTTCCCGCCTGGCTCCGCCAACCGCCCCAAAGGCGCCGCCTCCAGGCAACACCCCCACCCGCGCCGGTTCGGCAGCCGGCCCCCCAGGCGACTGAAGCCCAAGCCCCCTATCGCGACGCAGCCTAAAGCGTGTACCCCAGCAGTGGCTGGCCAGCTCATCCTCACCGCAAGCCCTTAAGGGTCGGCTGCAAGCTTCGGGGCGGGCTCACCCGCTAAGCTCACCCGTGAGTATCGGGTCGAGGACGGGTGAATGCTGACGCACTTCAACGCTGCGCTTTCGGGCATTGCGGGCGTCCAACCGCTCGACCATCTGGCAAGCCTTGCAGAGGTGTTCTTGTCGGTGCGCGGCGTCGCACTGGTGGACATGGGGCCGCCCTTCAGCGTCCTTGGCCGCAGCTCGGGCGTCAGTGTGGTCTCTGAAGAGGCTTTGCAGGCAGCAGGCCGCGCCCCTTTGACACCGCTCCCGTTCGACGACAGCGCCACCAACCTTGTGAAGGGCCAAAGGCTCTCATCAGCCTCCCCCTTCACCCACGTGGTCCGCCTGCCTTTGATGGCCGACAGGGCGCAGACAGCCATTTTGGTCTTTCCCATCCTGCCGGGGGTGGAGGCGCGGCGCCTGCAAAGGGTGGTTGAGGTGAGCCGCAGGCAACTTGCCGAAAACGCGCTCCTCCAGCGCTATCGTTCCGACCTTGGCCGCTACATCCGCATGTTCGATCAGATGGAACGGACCGCCCGCATCGGCATCTGGGAGTATGATCTTCAAGAACACACCATCTTCTGGTCCGACGAGATCTACCGCATCCATGAGATCGCCCCAGGCATTCGTCCCAGCTTTGACGATGCGCTCGCCTTCTACCCCAAGGCGGCCCGCAAACGCCTGACGGACGCCTTGCGCGAGGCGCAGGAGACGGGGACGGTGTGCGACATCACCTTGCCATTTCGCACGGCAAAGAACCGGCCGCTGACGGTGCGCGTCATTGCCAGCGTCCAGCGCAGCCCTTCTGATGGGCGCGCCCGTATGGCCGGCGTCTTCCAGGACGTGACCGCCCAGCAGGAGGCAACCGAGCGCTTGTGGTGGACCGCCAACCACGACACGCTGACAAGCCTTCCAAACCGCGCCCTGTTTGCCGACCGTTTCCGCAACGCCCTTCAGCGCAGGCGCCGCACAGGCAACAACGTCGTCCTGGTGCTTGTGGACGTGAACAAGTTCAAGGCCGTCAACGATGGTTTGGGCCATGCCGCGGGGGACGAATTGCTGCGCCTCGTCGCCCGCCGCCTGCAGGACAAGGTGCGCGTCCACGACACGGTGGCCCGCACAGGGGGCGATGAGTTCTCCATCCTGTTTGAGGACATTGAGAACCCGCGTGACATCGACGCCGTCCTGAAGCGCCTGTCCGATGGCCTCGTGGTGCGCCTTGGATGGGAGCAGTCCACCCTCGACGTGCACTTGAGCGCAGGTGCTGCCATCGCGCCCCACCACGGCGAGACGGAGGACGAACTCATCCGCGCCGCCGACCTTGCCCTTTACCGCATGAAGGGGGAGGCCAAAGGTTCGCTCGCCGTCTACGAGCCCGCCTTCGGCCAGGAGGAAAGGGAGCGCAACCAGCTTCTGTCGGACGCGCGCGTGGCGCTGGAGGAGGGGCAGGATCGTCCCCCACTACCAGCCCCAGGTGGACATTGCCTCAGGCCGCATCGTGTCGGTGGAGGCGCTTGCCCGCTGGGTGAGCGACCACAAGGTGCTGTCGGCGGGCGAGTTCGGCTTTGCCCTCACCGATCATGAGCTTGGCGCGCAGATCGGCCGTGCGGTGGTGGACCGCGCCATTGCCGAGATTGCCGCCCTCAATGCCGGGCGCACCGACAAGCTGGCCCTTTCCATCAACGCCTCTGCAGGGGAGCTGCTGCGCGCCAGTTTCCTTGAGCGGATCGGCCAATTGTGCAACGAGCGCGCGGCCGACATCGGCCCCATCACCGTGGAAATCACCGAAGACGTGATCTTGGACGACCGGGACGGCCTGTTTGCCCAAATGCATGCAGCCCACGCCAACGGCGTTCAGTTCTCGCTGGATGACTTTGGCACCGGCTACGCCTCCCTCATCCACATCTCCACTCTTCCCATCTCGGAGGTGAAGGTGGACCGGCGCTTTATCACCGACATCACCAAGGACGAGGCCAAGCAGAAGGTCATCAAAGGGATCATCGAGGTGGCGCGGTCCCTTGATTTGCGCCTCATCGTGGAAGGGGTGGAGAACAGTGCACAGCTTGAGCAGATTGTCGCGCTCGGCGGCAAACTGGCCCAGGGGCACTACTACTCCCGCGCGGTCTCCTTCGCCGAACTCACCGCCCTTGTGGGCGGCGCGCCACAACCCCTTGCCAAAGCAGCCTGAGGCGCTTTCGCTTCCCACCCGGTCGTGTACCATTGGATTGTGACGGAGATGGGATGGTGCGGTCACCGTGCAGTGTCACGTGGCCCGATTGTGTCGTCCCCAAGGCTGGAACGGGACACAGTGTGAGACAAAACGGTGTCGGGCGCTCCTCTGAGGGGGATCGATCCACGTCGGACGGGCCGCAGGACCACGGCCATCGGAAGGCCGCGACAACGCTCGCCCTTTGTGCCGGAGCGCCTGGGGCCAAGCGTCGGCGCGGCCTGACAAGAAGCGTTGCCATCGCCAGCCTTTGCGGCACGGCCCTTGTGCTTTCAGGGTGCGGGCTGAGCGATGCGCCCATCTTGTTCCCCAAAGGCCCCGTCGCCCTTGCCCAAAGGGACCTTCTGTTCACCGCGCTGGCGTTGATGATGATTGTCGTCATCCCCGTCTTCGTTCTGACGGCCCTTTTCGTGGTGCGCTACCGCGCCGGCAGGGCAGGGGCCCGCTACACCCCCAACTGGGGAAGTTCTGCGGCGGTGGAGGCGGTGGTCTGGCTGGTGCCAGCGGCCATCATCGTTGCCCTCGGCGCCCTTGTGTGGATCTGGACCCACAAGCTCGACCCTTACAAGGCGCTTCCCTCAGACGCTGCGCCCTTCAACGTGATGGTGATTGCGCAGGACTGGAAGTGGCTGTTCCTCTACCCCGAGCTTGGCGTGGCGGCGGTCAACGAACTGGCCTTCCCTGCCGACAGGCCACTCAGCCTCACCATCACCTCAGACACGGTGATGAACGCCTTCATGGTGCCCGCCCTTGGCGGTCAGATCTATGCGATGGCCGGGATGACCACGCGGCTCAACCTTGCCGCCGATGCGCCAGGCACCTTCATGGGCCGCAACACGCAGTATAGCGGCGACGGATTCTCCGATCAGCACTTCAAGGCCCACGCCATGACGGACGACGACTTCACCGCCTGGCAGGACAAGGTGAAAACCGAGGGCACAGCGCTGGACGGCCAAGCCTATGTGGATCTTCGCAAGCCCAGCACCGCCCACCCGGTCACCTACTATTCAAGCTACGTGCCGCACCTCTTCCACCTGATCCTCGGCAAATACTCCACCATGCATGGGGGCACGTGCGAGGGCGAGGATGCAGCGCTCATCTGCGGGGAGGCGTCGTAATGCTGGGCCGTCTCACCATCGATGCGTTGCCGCTTTATAGCTGGGTCGCCATGGGCGGCGCGGCTGTCACCGTTCTGGGCGGGATCGGCGCCTTTTTGCTGGTCACGTACCTCAAAGCCTGGCGCGTCCTGTGGACCGATTGGCTGACCAGCGTCGACCACAAGCGCATCGGCATCATGTACGTGGTCCTGGCGCTGATCATGCTGGTGCGCGGCTTCGTGGATGCGGCGATGATGCGCGCCCAACAGGCCGTCGCCCTCAACAACGAAGGCTATCTGCCGCCGGAACACTTCGATCAGATCTTCTCCTCCCACGGGACGATCATGATCTTCTTCGTGGCGATGCCCTTCCTGACGGGCCTCATCAACATTGTCGTGCCCCAGCAGATCGGCGCGCGGGATGTGGCCTTCCCCCTCCTCAACTCCATCAGCCTATGGATGACGGCGGCGGGGGCGGGGCTGGTGCTGGTCTCGCTTGTGCTCGGCAAGTTTTCAGAAGCGGGGTGGACGGGCTATCCGCCGCTGTCGGGCATCGACTACAGCCCAGGCGTCGGGGTGGACTACTGGCTTTGGGCGCTTCTTGTGAGCGGGGTGGGGAGCACCCTGTCCGGCATCAACTTCATCGTCACCATCGTCAAGCACCGCTGTCCCGGGCTGACCTATATGCGCATGGCCCTGTTCACCTGGACGGCGCTGTGCGTCAGCGTGTTGATGGCCTTTGCCTTCCCGGCGTTGACGGTGGTCGCCATCATGCTGGGGCTGGACCGCACGCTGGAGTTCCACTTCTTCACCAACGGCGATGGCGGCAACATGATGATGTTCGCCAACCTGTTGTGGATCTGGGGCCACCCTGAAGTCTATATCCTCATTCTCCCCGCCTTCGGCATTTTCTCCGAAGTGGTGGCCACCTTCTCACGCAAGCGCCTGTTCGGCTACACGTCGCTCGTCTACGCGACGGCGTGTATTGCTCTGCTCTCCTTCACGGTGTGGCTGCACCACTTCTTCACCATGGGGTCGAGCGCCAACGTGAATGCCGTCTTCGGCATCGCCACC
>JBCDCF010000292.1:0-5259 GCA_039182345.1 Pseudomonadota bacterium | reverse complement strand
GACACACAGGTCACAGGCCGCCAGCTCCCCACATGGCTGCCGAAGAAGTGGTGGTAGATCGCCCGTCCACACACGTAGCCCAGCGCCCTTTGGGACTTTGGCGACAGGTGGATGGAGGACAGCGTCGACACCTGCCGCGCCTGAAGGTAGCCCCTTTGCGCCACGAGGATGATGCGCCCCGGGTCGGCGATGTGGGCGTCGTACATGGCGTAGGAGGTGACGGCATCGTCATCGTAGTCGGTGCCGTTGGAGGGCATCACATGGGTCTGCTGGCTGACGAAAAGGGGGCAGTCTGCGCTCTGGCCGGTGATCGCTTTGATGTCCCCGTCAAGGTCGGCCTGCCAGGTGGCAAGGCTTGCCGCATAGTTGGGCGTGCCTGCGCTCTGGTCCGCCTCGCCATGGTTCACGATGCTGCCAAGATACTGGAACGGCCGCTCAAGCTGATCGGCAAGGGTTTTGGCCGCCGTCACGTTGGCCATGTGGCGGGCATAGGACGCTGTGCCCTTGGCGAGTGATGTGTAAGGCGCGCCGTTCACCGCCTCCACAGCAAACAGAAAGCTCGCGGGATGGTCTTGGAGGGCAAGGGCAGCGCCCGTGCACGCCGTCTCGCCTGCCTTCGCCCCGCCAGGGGTGGTGTAGTTGATCTGAAACTCTTCCGTCAGAGGCACCAGGGAGGACCATGTGGCGGCCCCGCGCGGCCTGATTCCGACGTCCGATTTCAAGGGTGCGGCGGCAGCCCACTGGGGCGCGTCCAACATCACAGGGTAGTGGCTGTCGGTTTCTGGATAGTGGGCGTCCGAGCCTTCCGCGTTGGACTGGCCCAAGACGCCGATCATGTAAATCGGTCGCGCCGTTGCGGCGCCGGGCGGAAGCCGCCCCGAAAGCGAAAGATTTAGCCCGATCATCATCCACAACCGCCTTTGTCTACAGGTGCGGCGGTTGTATCATCGGCCCATTCGGCGGGGATTTCTTTGGGTTTGACTTAAGCGGGCGGCGCGGTTTCTTGCCTTTGGCCTAGTCTAGCGGCAGAAGGCGCGGCCTGCCCGCCGGGGTGCAAGGTCAAAGTGAAAGTGGTTGCTGTGGGCACTGTCCGACCCGGGGCCCAGAACGGTGGTAAATCGCCCGCACGCTCCTTTGCGGATGTCGGCCTGAAAGGCCCTTTGCGCCCCTGCACCGCGCGGACGGCCTTGCACAGGCACCACCGTGCCGCTTTTCATGACGAGGCGACCCACGTCGATGGCGTTGGCATAGGCGTGCTCGCTCATGCGTCTGTTGCCGCGGCGGCCGTTGCGCCGGGTCCGGCACGCATAGCTTGCCGCAACGCCGATCCCGGTCACCTGTGTGCGCAGGTGCCGGCGGGCAGCGGGCTGCACAACATCGTGCACCCACTGGGCCGTTGCCCGAGCCACACCGCATCGCAGCGTGGCGGCAGGGGTCAGCGTCACCCCGTCGATGGCCGTCACCGTGAGGGGATGGCGCGCCCCGCACACCCCCGACGCGATGGGCTTGGCCCTTTGGAAGGTGACCTTCAGGCGTCGCAAGTCCGCCTCGCACTTGGCCCGCTCGGAACGGTTCAGATCGCGGGTCAAGACGCCCTTGCTGCGCACCGTCTCGGTGCGCGTGCGCAAACGTTGCCGCGGGGGAGGGGCCGGCTTTGTGCGTGGCACGGCAACCGTTGCGGTGGCCTCCGGCGGTTGAGGGGAGGCGGGCTCGGCCTGTGGCGCTGGCTCCGCTTGGGGCGCGGGCTGGGCGGCAGGCGCGCGAACGGGGTTGGGCTTGGGCACCAGTGCCTGCGCGCTGCCCCACACCAAGGCTGCGGCCAGAAGGGCCAGGAGAAAGGCTGCCCCGCGCAGGTCCACTACGGCCGCACCGTCTCTAACGGGCGATAGAACCCCGGCGTCAAGCTTGCCGCTGAGCGCGCACGGTCGTTGAAAGGGGGTTTCAGCCCACCGCGAAAGTGGCGCCTGACGAGGGCGTGAAACAGCGGCTCAGGGGCCGCGCCGTCCCTATCGCACAGGTAGCGGAACCAGGCCGCACCCACGAATACATGGCCCTTTTCGTCCTCATAGATGCGGGTCAGGACGGCCGCCGTTTCCCCGTCCCCACCCGCCTTGAACTGCGCGATCATGGACGGTGTGACATCAAGCCCCCGTGCCTCAAGGACGAGGGGGACGATGGCAAGCCGCGCGGTGAGGTCGCCGCCCGTCGCCTCGGCCGCCTCCCACAGTCCATCGTGGGCGGGAAGATCGCCATAGGCAGCGTCGAAGGCGGCAAGCCTTTCTGCCAACAGGCCGAAGTGGGTGGCCTCCTCGCACCCCACGCGCACCCAATCGTCAAAGAAGGAGCGCGGCATCGGAACATGGGCAAAGCGGCCCACAATGTCCCAGGCAAGGTCGACCGCGTTCAGCTCGATGTGTGCAATGGCGTGCAGAAAGGCGATCTTGCCGGCACGGGAGTGAAGTGAACGCCGCGGCACCTGGCGCGGCGGCAACAGGCGGGGCGCGTCGGGCCGGCCAGGGCGCGCCGGCATCGCCCTGTCGAGGGCCGTCTGGCGCAATGACAGGCGCCGCCCGCGCCAAGCCTTGCCCGCCGCAAGGGCAAGGGCCATCTTCCGCTCCACCGATGGGGCAGCGACCACGGCCGCAGCCGCATCGGCAAGGGAGCGAAACTCAGCCAGCTTCCCGTCCTACCCCTTCAGCGCTCTCGCCGCAGCCAGCACCGCTTCGGCATGGCCAGGCACCTTCACCTTGCGCCAGATTTTCGCCAGCGTGCCATCGGGGGCAACCAGAAAGGTGGAACGCTCCACACCCATGTACTTTTTCCCGTACATGGATTTTTCCTTCCACACGTCGTAGGCCTGTGCAGCGGCTTTTTCCTCGTCCGCCGCCAGTGCGAAGGAGAGGTCGTATTTTTCCTTGAACTTGTCGTGGCTTTTCACAGGGTCAGGCGACACACCGATGATGACGGCGCCGGCCTTTTCAAAGTCGCCCGCAAGCTCGTTGAAGGCCACGGCCTCCTTGGTGCAGCCGGACGTGTTGTCCTTGGGGTAGAAGTACACCACCACCGTTTTGCCGCGATGGGCGGACAGGGTGATTTCCGATTCGCCGTCACCTGGAAGTGAAAAATCCGGTGCCGGGTTGCCTTCGGTGAGTTCGCTCATCACACATATTCCGTTCATTGATTTCGCGTTGGGTCTTATCGGGCCGGCGGCGCGTACGGAAGATGGGCCTCGGCGGGCGAAAGGGGAGACATACCATCGCGGTTTTGTTGCGGACCGGTCAGCGCATGAGTGCGGCCCGCATCGCAGGAGTGGTCGGCGCCATCCTCCTGTTCGGTGTGGTGGCACTGTTGGTGCGCGTGTCCGTCGCACCCCTTGCACTGCCGATGACAGGGTGGGCCGAGGCCAAAATCGCCGAAGCGACTGGCGGCACGGGCCGCGTGGGCGCTGTCGGGGTCCGCCTTGGCTTGGGGTCCGTGTCCCTGGTGGCAACGGATGTGCGGTTGCGCCAGCAAAACGTCTCGGCCGCCTTGCCCCGCGTCACCATCACCCTCGGGGTGTCCGGCCGCACCGTTGCGGTTGACGGTCTTCGCGTCACGCTCGACCCCAACGGAGGGGGTAAGCGCCCAGGCGGGATGCCGGCGCCCACCGTCCTTCTGGCCAACCTGGACAAAGGCTTGTCGGCCGCCGCCGCTGCTGTGAAGAAGACCGGGTTCGGCACGCTGACGCTCACAGGCGGGCGTGTGGACCTTGTGACCGCCGGCCGCCCTGTGAGCGAGGCGCGCGTCTTCCAAAGGGTTGCCGCGACCCTCACCCAGGATGGACCGCGCTTTGCCCTGTCGTTGAGTGCTGTGGGCGCAGAAGGCCCCATCGCCTTTGACATCTCTCGCGAGGAGAGCGCTGCCGGCGCCACCATCGACATTGAGGCTGAGGGGATTGCCGCGCGCGATCTGTTGCCCATCAAACCTGTGCAAAATGGCTTTGCCCTCGCACCGCGCATGACGGCGACGTTTGCATCGGACGGTGCCCTCATCGCTGCCGAGGCAGAGCTTCAGATTGGCGCAGGCACGGTGGTGTTCGGCCGTGACCCGCCCCGCACCCTCGACCGCGCCACCGTCAGCCTTTCCTTTGAGGGGGAGAGCGTGCGCGTCCTGCCGTCAGAGTTCCAGGCGGGTGGGACGCGGGTCACCATCTCAGGCCTCATCGACCCGCCGGAGGTGGACCCCGATGCACCCTGGCACTTTGACCTCAAAGCCGATGGCGCAAGGTTTCACCCACCGGACATCGACGGCCCTCCCGTCTCCGTGGACAGTCTTGCCGCCAAGGGGAGTGTGGATTGGGTGAACCGCCTCATCAAAGTGCAAGAGTTCGGTGCGGGGATGCCCACAGGTCGGCTCGACGCTGTGATGACGTTCGACTTTTCCCAGAACGGCCCAACCCTTGCCGGCGCTGCCCAGCTCGGCCCCTCCACCATTCCCACCCTTCTGGCCGCCTGGCCGCCGGTGATCGCCTACGACCCGCGCAAGGCGTTGAGGGAGACCATTTTGGGCGGAACGGTGCGCGGCGGCACCATCCAAATGGCGCTGACCCCCCTGGAGCTGGACGGCAATCCCGAAACCAGCGACATGATCGAAGGGGGCTTGTCCATCGACATCGCCTTCGTGGATGCCACCCTCGTCAACAAGAACCTCCCGTTTGCCATCACCCGGGCCGACGGTGTCTTGCGGCTGAGGGACAAGCAGCTTGTGGCCGACATTCGCGGCGGCACCATCCGCTCAGGCGCATACGGCGATCTTGCGGTGGACACGGGTCGCCTCATCATCCGCGAGCTTGGCGCCAATCCCTCCGTCGCCAACATCACCGCAAAGGTGCGCGGACCCTTGCCTGCCGTGGTCCAGCTGGCCGACACCATGAAGATCAAGCAGATCGCCGACCTTGGCGTCACCCCTGAGGACGTGACGGGCGACATGGAGGCCGACCTCTCCCTCGTCACCCCGATGGCGGCCGAGGTGGACCCCTCGCAGCTGCGTTGGAGCATCGACGCCCGCCTCCTGAGTGCAGGCTCCAAGGTGCCCATCCAGGGCCGCACGGTAGAAAACGCCAGCGTGGAAGTACTCGTCAACGCGCGCCGTCTGGCCGCCCGCGGCCGTGCCACCATCGATGGCCTGTAGTTGATATCAACGGTCAGGCCATCGATGGTGGCACGGCCGCGGGCGGCCAGACGGCGCGCGTTGACGAGTACTTCCACGCTGGCGTTTTCT
>JBCDCF010000291.1:0-5263 GCA_039182345.1 Pseudomonadota bacterium | reverse complement strand
CGCCGGGCGCACCGGCCGATCTCGTTGTCTTTTCGGCCCGCACCCCGAGCGAACTCTTCGCAAGAGCGCAAGGGGACCGTAGGATCATCCGTGGCGGTCAGTTCATCGAGGCTGCGCCGCCCGCCTATGGGGAACTGGACGCGTTATGGACCTCGCCGCGCTAAGAACGGACCTGTCCGCCATCAAGCTTGAGGACAACCCGCAGATCCTCAAGCAAAAGAGCCGCGACTTTTACTGGTACTCCCCCGTTCTGAAGCGCCAGCTCGACCATGTGGTGGGCGACCTTGTGGCAACGCCCAGGACCGAGGACGAGCTGCTCTTGATCCTCGGCTCGGCCTTCCGCAACGACGTGCCTGTCACCGTCAGGGGTGCTGGTACGGGCAACTATGGCCAGGCGATGCCCCTTGCCGGCGGCCTCGTGCTCGACCTTTGCGAAATGAACGCCGTGAAGGAGATTGGCGAGGGCCGCGTGGTGGCAGAGCCTGGCGCCATCCTTGCCGACATCGACAAGGCCGTGCGCCCGTCCGGCCAGGAACTGCGCCTGTCCCCCTCCACCTATCACACCGCCTCCATCGGTGGCTTCATTGCCGGTGGGTCAGGGGGCGTCGGCTCGGTCCGCTGGGGCGGTCTGCGCGATGCCGGCAACATCATGCGCGTGCGCCTTGCGGCCATGGACGGGTCCACCCCGACACTCCTTGAGCTGACGGGCGCTGAAATCAACAAGGCGAGCCACGCCTACGGCACCACAGGCATCATCACCGAGGTGGAGATGCCCCTTGCCCCCACCTATGACTGGGTGGACGTTCTTGTCTCCTTCAAGGACCTTGAGGCGGCGGTGCGGTTTGGCGAAACCCTTGCCGGCGCCGACGGGCTCTTGCTGAAGAACGTTGCCGTGGTGGACGCCAACGTCACCCCCTACTTCAAGCGCCACCAGCCTTACTTGCGGGAGGGGGAGGCGCTGGCCATCATCGTCACCGCCCCCAATGCGCTGGGCGATGTGGTGGACCTTGCCAAGCGCGCCGGCGGGGCCACCGTCTACCGCTCCGACCATGTGGATGCGGCGACGCGCGCCAAGCTGCCCCCGGCGTTCGAGTTGTCCTGGAACCACACCACATTGCGGGCGCTGCGCGTTCACCCGGACGTCACCTATCTGCAGGTCCTTTATCCGCAGCCGAACATTGCCGAAAAGGTGATGGAGATGGCCAAGCGCTTCGGCGAAGAGGCGCCCACCCACCTTGAGTTCGTGCGCTTTGACGGTGCTGTGGGGTGCTTCGGCCTGCCCTTGATCCGCTTCACCACAGAGGCACGGCTTGAGGAAATCATCACCCTCCACGAGGCGGCGGGCTGCCCGATCTTCAACCCCCACCGCTACACGCTTGAGGAAGGGGGAATGAAGCAGACCGACAGCGTGCAGCTGGACTTCAAGAAACGCGCCGACCCTAAAGGTCTGCTCAACCCTGGCAAGATGGTGGCCTGGGACGATCCCGACTATGATTACGGCAAACCTTATCTTTTCCACACTCTGAGCGGTTGATGCGCACCCTTGTCGTTTACTGTCACCCCAACCCCGAAAGCTATTGTGCGCACCTGAGGGACACGGTGCTTGAAGCGCTCGCCAAGCGTGGCGACGAGGTGCGTGTCATCGACCTTTACGCCAAAGGCTTCCATCCTGTGATGGATTGCGCCGAAAGGCTTGGCTACCACACCCCTTTCGACAACGAAGAGGCCGTCGCCGACGATCTTGAAGCGCTGCGGTGGTGCGATGCGGTGGTGTTTGTCTACCCTACGTGGTGGTTCGGTCTGCCGGCCATGCTGAAAGGGTGGCTGGACAGGGTGCTCGTCCCCCATGCCACCTTCTCCTTGCCCACAAAGGACCAGCGCATTCAGCCGCAGCTCACCAACATCACCAGGCCGACTGCGGTGACCACCTGCGGCGCCTCGTTCCTGTTTTCGAAATTCGTGGGCGAGCCTGGGCGCAGAACGCTGCTGCGGGGGATGCGCTACATCTGCCACCCGCGCTGCCGCACCCAGTACGCCGCCCTTTATAAGATCGACAGCTCAACCCACGATCAGCGCGTGGCGTACGCTGGCAAGGTTCGCAGCCTCTTCCAGCGCCAGTAACGCGCCGAGGCTTTCTTTGAAGAGGTCGCGCCATGTCAAAGACGCCAGGTGACGCGAACGACGCGCCGACGGCAAGTGCCCCGCGCCAGCAAGGCTTCAGGCTGACGGCGACACAGGCAACGGTCATCGTCTCTGTGGTCAGCCTTTTGGCCGGCGCGTTGGGGGCGACCATCTCAGGTTATTTCGACCGTGAGGGGCGGGATATTGAAGCCCAGAGCGTGCGCGATGTGGAAGCGACGAGGGCACAGTCGCAGATCGCGCTGGAACAGCTGAAGTTTGAATCGAGCCTAATCCTGAAAGCCATCGAGCAGCCCGATCTCGACGAGCGGATCAAGGCACTGCGCTTTTTCGCCAATGCCGGCCTCATCCCGCGCCACAAGGACGATATTCTGGCGCTGACGGAGGAGGGCAATGCCCGCGCCATCCCCTCGCTCGCCCAGGGCCCGCGGGTGTGCCGTTTCGAGAAGAACGCGCTCACTTACGCCTTGGCCGATACGGTCCCTTCAGCCCTTGCACCTGTCCTCCAAAGGGCGCTCGCCAACGTTTACGCCCAGTGGTCGGAGGCATCGGGCCTTGCCATTGTGCCAGTGCCGAGGGCGGACAATGCCGACATTGTGGTGGCGATGACCGATCGCCCCAACATCGTCGGCTATGCGCAGTTTCCCTGCGATGGCGGGCAGGCGAAGATCTTTTTGGGGCAGGACCAGAACTGGGTCTCGCTCGGCCGTGGGACGACCACCGAGGCGGCGTTTCTCTTCACCGCCCTCCTGCACGAGGCAGGCCATACCCTCGGCCTTCACCACGACGACAGCGGCGAGGCGATCATGTCGCTGCCCACCCCTAAGCTCGACCGTCTCACCGAACGCGACATTGCCTCCGTGCGCAGCCTCTACGGCCGGCCAGCGATCCAGCGGTAAGCGGCGTCCTAAAGACTGTGGCCGCTGCGGTGGCGTTTGGTTTCGATGTACCGGGCGTTTTCCGCTGTGACGGGGCCGCGCAAGGGCGTTGCTGCGACCTGAAAGCCTGAGGCGGCAAGGGCGGATGCCTTGGCGGGATTGTTGGTGAGAAGGCGAAAGTCCGTCAGCCCCAATTGGCGCAGGATGACGGCCGCTGCCGCATAGTCCCTCTCATCGTCATGGTAGCCGAGGGCCTCGTTGGCATCGACCGTATCAAGGCCTTTGTCCTGAAGGGCATAGGCGCGCAGCTTGTTCACAAGGCCGATGCCGCGCCCCTCCTGTGCGGTGTAAAGGAGGAGGCCGCCTTCCTCCGAAATCCTTTGAAGGGCGATGCGCAACTGCGCGCCGCAATCGCACTTGAGGGAGCCCAGAATGTCCCCCGTCACGCAGGAGGAGTGGACGCGTACCAGAGCGCCCGCCTTCAAGGGGCCGACGGCAACGGCACTGACGCATCCGCCAATGGCATTGCGAAAAGCCGTGACATCGGCAATGGCGCCAGCGGCGAGGGGCACGCGGGCGGTGGCCACAGGGCGCTGGCTGACGGCAAGGGCGTGGCGGAAGGCCAGAATATCCCCCACCTCGGCCGACAATGTGCCTGCGGGCGCCTTGTGGGCGGGGGCGACCATCATCGCCGGCAGCCGCTCGGCAAGCTTTGCAAGCTCCACAGCGGCTTTGGCGAAGGCGCCGCCGTCGGTCACCGTCAAACCCTCACGGTCCACGCTATCGGCCATGGCAAGGGCTTCCAGCCGCTCGCGCCCGGCGCCGGGGGCATGGACCACACGCACCCCCTCGCCAAGGCCGAGATAGGCGGCGCGGGGGGCGGCGATCACCACATCGTCGGAGATGACGGGGCCGCCGTCCAAGGGGGAGGCGAGGCGGGCATCGGCTCCGTCGCGCATGATCACAGGGCGGCCGGCCGCCACCTCGCACACGACGCGGTGGGCGGCGACGAAGGCCACCGAAGTGGGGCGCAACAAGGAACGGGCTTGCATGGTCATCGGCGCCTCTCTTGCCACAGGCTGACGCCCTTGTCTTGCGCGGCCATGACGCTGGCGTGAGGGGTGCGACCCTTGCTCCCCAAACGCCCCGTCCTACTATGCTGGTGTCGACGCCTTGGAGCGCTTTTTCGTGTCCGATACCACTTCCACGTCAAAAACGGGGCCGCTCGACGGCCTCCTCGTCCTTGATATGTCCAGGATTCTGGCGGGCCCGACGGCCACCCAGCTCCTCGGCGATCTTGGAGCCGACATCATCAAGATCGAGCGTGCTGGCGCTGGCGATGACACCCGCCGCTGGGGCCCGCCTTTCGTGAAGGACAAGGACGGCAAAAAGACGGCCGAAAGCGCCTACTACCTGTCGGCCAACCGCAACAAGCGCTCCCTCGCCCTCGACATCTCAAAGCCTGAGGGTCAGGCGATCATCCGCGACATCGCCAAAAAGGCGGACATGGCGATCGAAAACTTCAAGGTGGGTGGCGCGGCGCGCTACGGCCTCGACTATGCCTCGCTGAGCGCCGTCAACCCGCGCCTCATCTATGCTTCCATCACAGGATTCGGGCAGACGGGGCCGCTTGCCTCCTATGCGGGCTATGACTTCATGGCACAGGGCCGCGGCGGCATCATGAGCGTCACGGGCGAGCCTGACGAGAAGGGCGGCACCCCCCAAAAGGTGGGCGTCGGCATTGCCGATGTGATGACGGGGATGTACGCCGCCGTCGCCCTCCTTGCCGCCTTGGAGGCCCGGCATACAACAGGGCGCGGCCAATACATCGACCTCTCCCTGTTCGACAGTCAGCTCGCCTGGCTGATCAATCAGGGGACGGCCCATCTGTTGACGGACGAGACCCCTGTGCGGCTTGGCAACGGCCACCCCACCATCGTGCCTTACAATGCGTTCGAGGGGGCGGACGGCTACTTCATCCTTGCCGTCGGCAATGATGCCCAGTTCGCAAAACTCTGCGCCGTCGGGGGCGAGCCTGAGCTTGCGCAAGACCCCCGCTTTGCCACCAACGCGGCACGGGTGATCAACCGCGATGCGTGCGAGGAGGCGGTCAACCGCCTCACGCGGCGCCGCACAAAGGCTGAGTGGTCGGCCCTCTTGGACCCCATCGGCGTGCCTGCAGGTCCCATCAACACCATCAAGGAAGCCTTTGAGGAGCCCCAGGCGAAAGCCCGCGGCGCCCGTGT
>JBCDCF010000290.1:0-5270 GCA_039182345.1 Pseudomonadota bacterium | reverse complement strand
GGCCTCAAGCACCTTCTGGCAGGCCTCCTCATGGGCCTTGCTGCCGGGGGCAACGCCGAGGGAGAGGGCGAGGTCGCCTGTCCCGATGAACACCATGTCAACGCCTGAGCGGGCAATGGCTTCGGCCGCCTCCACACCCGCCTTGGTTTCAATCATCACCGCCGCGATCACCGCGTCATTGGCGCGGGTGGCGTGGGCCTCAAAGTCGGCAAGGGGGCGGATGCCGCCGCCTGAGCGGTTGCCATGGGGCGGGAAGCGGCACGCCTGCGCAACGGCCCTTGCCGCCTCTTCGGTCTCCACCAAAGGGACGATGACCCCTTCGGCCCCTGCATCCAGCGCATCGCCGATATTGGCGGGATGATCGTCTCTTGTGCGCACTAGGACGGGGGTTGCACCGGCAGCAGCAACGGCCGCTTCCAGCCCCACCCTGTCGAACAGGCCATGCTGAAGGTCAAGGACAATGGCCTCGGCCCCGTTGCGCGCGGCAAGCTCGACCAGTGTGGGCGAACCAAGGCACAGCCAGGCGGCGGCCACGGGCTTTCCTGCCGCGAGGGCGGGTTTGACGATGGGGGCGTCGGGGTTCAGCATCAGCGCAGGTTCGCCTCTGATAGGAGCGGCAGGACCGTGTTGCAAAAGTCCGGCAGCTCGTTGGTGTAGTTGAGAAAGGTGAGGGCAGCGCCGCCATAGCCTTGGGCGGCAATGCGCCCGATCTCTTCGGCAATGTGCTCAGGCGTGCCCACCAGCGGATAGCTGCCCGCACCACCGGCAAAGCGCATGGCGTAGCGCTCGTAAGCGGCCTCATCATGGCTTTTGGAGAACTGGCGCTTGCCGGCCATGTGGGCGCTCACCGCCTCGTGGTCGGCCTCCTCGAAGGCATACCGGCGGTAGGCGGCCTCGGCCTCCTCCATTGTCTTTCCCATCACCACATGGCAGACGGTGTAGATCCCCACCGACCGTCCTGCCGCATCCGCACGGCCTTTGATGTCGGCCACATGGCGCGCACCGTCCTCAAGGTCGGTGAAGGTGGAAAACAGCATGTCGCAGTTCTGGGCGGCGAAGGTGCGGCCGGGGTCGCCGAAAGCCGCATTCATGGTGAGGGGGCGGGGCACCTGCACGCTGGCAGGCCGGCTGACGGCGCCTTTAAGGGAGTAGTATTCGCCCTCAAAGTCGATGGGCTCTTCGCTCGCGTAGACCTGTTCGATAATGGAAAGCCATTCGCGCGCCCTGTCATAACCCCTGTCGTCGGGTGCGGTGCCGAACATGGCGAACTCGGCAGGGTTCCACCCGCACACGATGTTGAGGCCTGCGCGACCCCCTGACACATGATCCACCGTCGCCAAGGCCTTGGCCGCATAAAGGGGGTGCACCAGGGGCACATGGACGGTGGCAAAGATGGCCATGCGCTGGGTGATGGCGGAGATGGCAGCCGCCCAGGTCAACGTCTCGAAGGAGTGTTCGCGCGCTTTGGTGACGCCGCCGAAGCCGCGCCAGCGGGCGATGGGCAAGAAGAAGTCGAGCCCGCCGGCTTCGGCCATCTGTGCGGCCGCAACATTGTCCTGCCAGGACGCGCGCCAGCGTTCGGGCACCGTGGTGATGGCAAGGCCACCGTCGGCGTTGGTGGAAAAGACGCCGAGCTTGAAGCCCTCGCCGTCTCGCAATGGGTGGGTCATGGGGGCACGTTACTCGGTTGACCCGCCCTCCACAAACATGCCCTTTCCCCTTTGACAGAAAGGGTCCTGCCATGAACGAGCATCCACGCGACGGCGCCTTCGGTGACGACAGACAAGGCTTTGCCGGCCTGCGCACGCTGATCCAGGACCTTGAGACCGACAACATTGCCGACCTTGCCACCCGCGCCGATTCGCTTGAGGGGGTGTTGCGCCTCTGGTACGGCGAGGGCGATGTGGTGACGCCCCCGTTCATCCGCCACGCTGCCGCCGAAGCGCTGGAGGCCGGCCGCACCTTCTACGTGCCCGACATGCGCGGTGCCGCCGACCTTGTGGCGGCCTTGTCGGCGTATCAGACGAGCCTGTTCGGCAAACAGATTGGCGAGGACAGGGCCACCGTCCAACCGGGCGGCATGCAGGCGCTCTTCATGGCCATGTCCATGGTGTGCGACCCCGGCCGCAAAGTGGTCTACGTGGAGCCCCAGTGGCCCAACATCCGCCACACCATCTACCTCACAGGTTGCCAGCCCCAGTCGGTCGCGCTCGACCTGACGGGCGCACGGCCGCGCCTTGACCTCGACCAGTTGTTCGACGCGTGCGATGAAGAAACGGTCGCCATCTGCTTTTCCACCCCCGCCAACCCCATCGGCTGGTCGGCCAGCAAGGAGGAGTTGGAGGCCATTCTTGCCTTTGCCCGTGAGCGTGGGATCTGGGTGATTTCGGACGAGGTCTACAACCGCTTATGGTTCGGCAATGAGAAGAGCGCGCCGTCCATGATGGCCATTGCCGAGCCTGAAGACCGCGTCCTCACCGTCAACTCTTTCTCAAAAGCCTGGGCGATGACGGGGTGGCGTGTGGGTTGGCTGAACCACCCGTCATCGGTGCAAAAGAAGCTTGGCGCCATGACCCAGTACATCAACTCAGGCACCCCCGGCTTCGTGCAGGCAGGGGCGGCGACCGCCCTCAAGGAGGGCGAGGGTCTTGTGGCCGAAATCCGCGAGCGCTGCCGCAGGGGCGTTGATGCTGCCTACGAGGCGTTGAGCGGTGTGGACGCCGTCCACCTGTTCGACAAGCCGTTGGGGGGCATGTACGCCTTCTTCCGCCTGAAGGGGGAGGACGACAGCCGCACGGCGTGCCGCCGCATCCTTGAAGAGGCGCGGGTGGGCCTTGCGCCGGGCTTCATGTTCGGTGCCTCCGCCAACGCCTGGATCAGGATGTGCGTGTGCCGGGACACCAAGGATGTGGAAGAGGCAAGCCGGCGCATTGCCGAAGCCCTGCGCTAACCCTGATGGCGATGACGTTTCGAGAGGCGGTTGAGGGGGATGTGGCCGCCATCGTCGCCCTTTTGGCCGACGATCCATTGGGGGCTCAGCGCGAACGGGTGAGCGAGCCTGTGGACCCGGTTTACCTCAAGGCCTTCCGCACCATTGCCGACAACCCCCACGACAGGCTGATTGTGGGGGAGGTGGACGGCGCTGTGGCGGCGTGCGCGCAACTCACCATTCTTAACGGTCTGAGCCGGCAGGGGATGCGCCGGGGGATCATCGAAGGGGTGCGTGTGGCCTCTCACCTGAGAGGGTCCGGTGCCGGGGCAGCCTTGATTGACCACTGCGCGGCGCTAGCCCGTGCTGCTGGCTGCGGCATGGTGCAACTGACCAGCGATCGCACCCGCACCCGCGCCATCGCCTTTTATGAGCGCATCGGCTTTGAGCACAGCCACGCAGGCTTGAAGCAGATGCTGTGACCGCCCTGTCCTCCGGGCGGTCTGGGGGTTTTGATCAAACGATCATGCGATCCCGATTGATTGGTCGCCGCGGCCGGGTATGACTAGGTGAGGGCGGCCGCGCCGGTGCGATGGCCGCCGATAAATCAATACGGGGAGTTGCACCATGAAAATTCTTATGGCCGCCGCCTTGAGCCTTGGCCTTGCCGCCGCCGCGCAAGCCGAAACGCTGACCGTCGGCGCCTATCCGGCCAACCCGCCCTGGGAGGTCAAGCAGGAAGACGGCACCTTTGTGGGCTTTGAGGTGGACCTTGTGAACGCCATTGCCGAAAAGCTTGGCGCCGACGTCACCTTCCAGGACCTTGGCTTTCAAGCGCTGTTCGCTGCCACGGCCTCAGGCCGGATCGACATGGCGATCTCCTCCATCACCATCACCGATGCGCGGCTGGAGAACCAGGATTTCACCCAAGGCTACTATGATGCCGACCTTGGCATTGGTGTGCGCAAGGATTCAGGCATCAGCGATGTGGACGGCCTGAAGGGCGAGACCGTGGGCGTCCTGTCGTCCTCCACGGGTGAGGCGTGGGCGAACGAGAACCGCGAGGCGATGGGGATCGAGGCGATCCGCGGCTACGACGCCTACCCCCAGCTTCTGCTTGATGTGCAAAACGGCCGCGTCGTCGCCGCCATTTCCGATGTGACAGGCCTTCAATATGCCTTCCAGCAGATGCCCGACCTTGAGGTGGCAGGGCGCATCCGGTCCGGCGACCGCTATGGCATCATGCTTGGCAAGAACTCGCCTTGGACCGAGAAGGTGAACGGCGCCATCTCCGAACTGAAGGAAGACGGCACCCTTGCCGCCATTTACGAGAAGCACCTTGGCGTGGCCCCTGATGCCGGCACCAGCACCGTGACGGTTCTGGAGCTTCCCAAGGCCGAGTAACGCGTGGGCCTTCTCGACACCTTCTTCAATGTCGACGTTATGATGCGGACCCTGCCCATGTTGGGGCGGGGTCTCATCAACACCTTCTACCTTTCCACCGTGTCCATCACCACGGGCGTTTTGGTGGGGATCATCTGGTGCCTGGCGCGCCTTTACGGGCCAAAGCCTGTGCGCTGGCTGACGGTATTCTTGATTGACGTGTTTCGGGCGGTCCCGATCCTCGTCATTCTTGTGGTGATTTACTATGCGCTGCCGTTTGTGGGGATCCGCCTGTCGGCGTTCTTCTCCGCCTGCCTCGGCTTGTCGCTGGTGCTGGCCGCATTTACCGCGGAGGTGTTTCGCGCGGGGATCGAGAGCTTGCCCAAAGGGCAGTTCGAGGCGGCAGACGCGCTGGGTCTGCCCTTCCGCGTGACGTTGTGGAAGGTCGTTCTGCCCCAGGCGGTGCGGGTCGCAATCCCGCCCCAAACGTCCAACTGCGTTGCCATTGCAAAGGACACGAGCCTTGCCTCCGTGGTGGCAATGCCTGACCTTTTGAAACAGGCCCAGGACGCTCAGGCCCTGACGGCAAACCCCTCACCGTTGATTGCCGCGGCCATCATCTACTTCATCATCCTTTGGCCCGCCGTCCGCCTGGTGTCCTACTTGGAAAAACGGGCCAAGCGCGGGCAGGGGCACTGACTGCCCGTCCCTTACCGGAGTGTGGATGACCGCCAGCAGTCCTTCCGCCCATCCGCTTGAGGCTTTCGTCCGACCGATGGTTGGGCAGGTGGCCTGGGGTGTGGCGCAGGGCTATGGCAGTTTCCTCACCTTCAACTTCGGCGAGCCGAAGCTCATGGTGACGGAGCGCCGGTCGGTCAAATCGGGTCGCCGTCGATCGGCACATGTCCGCGGTGATGGCCACATCTGGATCTACTGTTGCGATTGGCGCGCGTTGCAG
>JBCDCF010000289.1:0-5271 GCA_039182345.1 Pseudomonadota bacterium | reverse complement strand
TGCGCCCTTTCTCCAAAAGCACCACGGAAGCGCCGTGGCGGGCAAGGTAAAGGGACGTTGTCACACCGACGACGCCGCCGCCGATCACCACCACGTCGGCCCGTTCAGGCGTTCGCCCGCTCATCCGTCCTCCACACCCTGATGCGTCTGAGGCTGAGTTTGCCTCGCGGCAAGATTAGAGCAATGGTGCGCGGCCTGTATACCGCCAGCGCTGCATGGCTCGCACCCTCCGGTGGGTGGGAAGGTCAGCGGTAGTTGCGGTCGCGGAACGTGGGCTCGTTGGGACCGGGGTCGATGGGTTCGACCGGCTCAACGGGTTCCACAGGCTCCACAGGAAAGTCCGGTTTGACGGGGTCGAGCGCGTCAAGCTCCTCGCGCAGGGCCCTGTGGCGGAACTCAAGCTGATCGGTCTCCGACCAGCGGGCGGGCGAGCCCTCATAGCGGGGCCGATTGTCCAGATCGAGGTGCCAGCCATAGAGCGGGAAGGAGACGGGGCCGATGATGGAGCGCAGCGCACCGTCCCAAGGGCGGGGCCCTTCCACCTGGCCGCCAGCACGCACCACCAGATAACGCCCCGGACGGGTAAGGCCGAAGCACTCCCCATTGACGCACACATCCACGGCGCCTTCGGTCAAAATCACGATGACGCGGCTGTCCTGGATGAAGAAGTCCACAATGGTGCCGCGCACGCCGATGGTCGCCACAGGCGTTTCGATATTGTAGGCCGCCGGCCGCGATGAGCCCGACACGAACCGCAGCGCCCCGCGCGCGGCCCGCACAGAAAAGGTCGAAGCCTCGCCACCCGGATTGTAGACGAACCGGTCCAACACCACCGCCGAGGAGGGGCCGATGGACAGGGTGGTCTCATCGCGGAACAAGAGCTGCGAGTTGGCCCTGTCACCCGTTGCAATGGTCTCGTCGGAAAAGACGCCTGCACCAGCGTTCAATTGGCGCTGGGAGCCACCGGCATTGCCCGTCACATCGCGCACCACGGAGGAGGCGACGCCGATCTGCGGGGCTTGCGCCAAGGCGGGGCCGCTTGCCGCGAACGCCCAAAGGGCAAGGGCGCAAAAGCTGGCAACGCTGCGCACAGCACGCGGAGAGGAGAGGCTTGCGTTGCGGTGCGTTCTGGCACTGGCGTCAGTGGACATCGTCGGCCCCTTTCAACTGCACAGACTTCATTGCACGCCAAACGGGGTTGGACGCAACAACGCCGAGGCAAACACGTGCGGGCAACAGACGATCGTGTGCAATTGGCAACAGACGGCAAGTTAATCCTGCACCCACACCCCCCAATCACGTCTTCAAGCCCACACGGGGACTGGGATCGCGCTATCGAAGAGCGAGTAAGGCGTTGAGGGACCTCCAACCCCTATGGCAGTGATGATGACCCGTCTGACGCGCGGCCTGCGCGCTTCACGTGCCCTCCGGCGCGTCACACTGGCTTTGGCCCTTGGTTTTGGCAGCCTCGCCGGCGGGGCAGCGCTTGCTGCTGACGGTGAGACCGTGGGCCCGCTGTTTGCCGACCTTTATGCCGACCCCGGCAATGTGGACCTCAACATCGCTTATGCCCAGCGGGCAGAGTCGCGGGGGGAGTATCGCAAGGCGCTCACCACGTATGAGCGCGTGTTGTTGATTGACCCCAGCAACGCGGCGGCGCGCAAAGGCATGTCGCGCATGCGCTTCCTGCTTGCGCCGAACTTCACCAACTTCCGCTTCACCATCGGCGGCGGTTTTGAATCGAACCCCATCCAGCGGCCTGACTTTGCGCCCCAACCGTCCTCCGGTTTCGGCGCGTTGGCGCTCACCATGCGCGACGAACGGCGCATCGGGCGCTTGCGCTGGCGCACCAATGCCTTCGGTGGGGCCGACATCTTCACCCACACCCCTGAGGTGACGACCATTTATGCCGGCGGCGATGTGGGTCCTTTGATCCAGCTGTCGCCCTCCATCACCTTGCGCCCGTCGGTGGTGGGCACCTACCGCACCCTTGATGGTGTGAGCCTGTTCGGCGAGGCCGGCGGTGCGCTGGAGCTAGAGGGCTATCTTGACGGTGCCCGCCAGTCGGTCCGTCTCGGCGCGGTCTGGCGCGAGTATGGCAGCGACTGGGTGTCTGATGGCGGCATTGTGGTGGATCTGACGGGCCACTTTGCGCGCGCCGGCCTTTTGTCACCGCGCGACACGCTGATCGTACGCCCCAACGCCCGCTATAGCGGTGTTGAGAACGCCAACGGCGTGCTGATCCCGGAAAACTTCGAGCCTGGCAAGTATTTCCAGATCGGCGGCCGGGTGGACTATCGCTTTGCCTTCACCGAGCGCCTGTCCGCCGGTGTGGAGATGGCCATCTACCAGCGCTGGTTCGAGGATGAGGTGACGGCGGGCGGCGACAAGCGCTCCGACACCTACTTTGCCCCCGGCGCGTCCGTCAGGATTGGCGACATTCTGACAGAGGCCGCCGACGTGACGCTCGGCTACCGTTACGAGGTCACCCAGTCCAACGATCCAGGGCGTGAGTTCGACAACCACGTGGTGTCGGCCCGCTTCGGGGTGAATTTTTAACCCCATCACGCCGAAAACTCGCACCCATATGTGGGGCTTGCCGCCCGGCTGAGCCCCGTGCATAGCCGTTTGCATGGGGCAAACACCGCCCCGCCAGCGCGGATGGCCCATGCAGCGCAATGTCGACCCTGTGCCCGACGCTGCCACCAACGCACCCCCCCAAGGGGCGCCGCGGCGGACAAAGGGGGCCTTGCGCCGGCGCCTCGGCAAAATCGTCCCGCTCCTCCTCATCACGCTGACGCTGATGGTGGGGGCGTTGGCCGTCAGATCGGCCGACCCCTCGGCGCTGCGCCATGTGCGCAATCTGGTGTTTGATGAGTATCAGCGGCTGAACCCGCGTCCGTACGATGTGGACGTTCCTGTCCGCGTGGTGGCTATTGACGAAGCCTCCCTTGAGCGCATCGGCCAGTGGCCCTGGTCGCGGGTTCAACTGGCCAGGATGGTCGATCAGTTACGCGCCATGGGGGCGGCTGCCGTTGCCATCGACTTCGTGATGGCCGAGGCGGACCGCACGTCCCCTGAAGAGATCGTCAAGCTTCTGCCGGAAGGGCCTCAGACCAAAGCGTTGGCCGACTCCCTCCTCACCAGCCCGCGCAACGACGATGTCTTGGCACAGGCCTTCAACAAGAGCCCTGTCGTCCTAGGGATGGTGCTCGACAACCGCGATCTTACGCTGACGCCAGGCCCTGTCCTCACAGGCGCTGCGTCAGCCTTTGCAGCGCCCAAGGCAGGGTTCGCGTTTGCGGGCGATGATCCGCGCAACTTCCTGCTTGCCTTCAACGCGCTCACCTCGCCCCTTCCTGTGCTCTCCCAGGCAGCGGCAGGTCTTGGGGCCATGAACTGGATCCCTGATCGCGACCAGGTGGTGCGCGGGGTGCCCCTTGTCTTCCAACTGGCGGACGGAACGTTCGTGCCGAGCTTGGCTGCAGAGGCGCTGCGGGTGGCCCAAGGCGCCGGCACCTATGTCCTGCGCACCTCCAACGCCAGTGGCGAGACCGCGTTCGGCGCCAAAAGCGGCATCAACGCCGTGCGCATCGGCGACTTCGATGTGGCGACGAACCCGTTCTCAGCCGTGCGCGTGCACTTCACGCCGACGACGCCGCAGCGACTGATCCCTGCCTGGTGGATCCTGGAAGGGGTGGTGGACCCACAGGAGGTGGCCGGCCGCATCATCCTCATCGGGGCCACCGCGCCGGGCCTGTTGGATTTGCGCGCAACGCCCATCGATGTCGCCGTGCCTGGGGTGGAGATCCACGCCCAGTTGATCGAGCACATTCTCTCAGGCGCCGGCCTGGTGCGGCCTGACTGGGCGCCGGGTCTGGAGATTGCGCTTTTCGCCCTCCTTGCGGTGGTGTTTGCGGTGGCGGCGATGGCCTTCAAACCGCTGACGAGCCTTGGGTTCGGTGTCATCACGCTAGGGGCTGTGCTCCTGGCGAGCTATGGGGCGTTCGTGCGCGAGGGGCTACTCATCGACCCGTCCTTCCCCGTCCTTGCCAGCACCGTGGTGCTGCTTGCCTCCACAGGCTGGGTGGCGGTGCGCGAGGAGGCGGCGCGCCGGTCCATCCGCAATGCCTTCAGCCGCTACGTGTCGGCCGAGCTGGTTCAGGAGTTGGCGCAGGACCCCGACACGCTTGCCCTTGGCGGCGAGTTGAAGCCCATGACCATCCTTTTCACCGACATGCGCGGCTTCACCACCATCTCCGAAGGGATGGACGCTGTGGCGCTGACGGCGTTCATCAACCGCTTTCTGACGCCATTGACCGACGTGATCCTCACCCACCGCGGCACCATCGACAAGTACATGGGCGATGCCATCATGGCGTTCTGGAATGCCCCTGTGGCGGACCGTGCTCATGCCGCCAACGCCTGCCAGGCAGCCCTTGCAATGCTGGATGCCCTTGCCGTCTTCAACAAAGAGCACGAGGGGGTCTATCCGCCCGTCTCCATAGGTATTGGCGTCAACACGGGGATGTGCTGCGTCGGCAATCTCGGCTCCAACAGGCGGTTCGACTATTCCGTCATCGGCGATGATGTGAACGTTGCCTCCCGCCTTGAAGGGCAGACCAAGCCCTACGGCGTATCGATCATCCTTGGGCCTGAGACGGCGGTGGCAGCGGCAACGGCAGGCTATGTCTGCGTGCCCATCGACAGGGTGCGGGTGAAGGGCAAGGACAGGCCCATCGAGATCTACAGCCTCATGGGCGGCCCCGACCACCCCGTTGCCGCCGACGTGGATGCAGCGATCACCCCGCTCGACACGCTCGTGACGTCCTGGCGGGAGGGGGATGCCGTGGCGTTCCAGAACGCGCTTGATGCGATGGTGGAGGCGCCCGGCCCGCTTGTAACGCTGGTTGCCCTTTATGCTGAGCGTTGGGAGGCGATCGGCAAACGCTTCCCCACAGGGTGGGACGGCGTTGCAACGCTCACCAGCAAGTGACGGTGCTGGCCCGGCGTAACGAATGCCCCGCTCGATGGGGGTTCGATCGAGCGAGGCGTGTACGCGATGGAGACAGGCTTTAGCGCTCGTAGATGTAGCCTCTCGCCATCTTCTCGCGAATTTCTTCAAGCGCGCGGGCGGACGCGTTGTTGGCCCATAGGTCGAGCGCGGAGGTCACGTCGATCCTGTTGGATTTGAGGTCGGCGATCTTTTCAGGATTGCCCGTGATCATCCGCACGGAAGCGACTTTCAGGGCACGCAGGAGGTTGGCGGCC
>JBCDCF010000288.1:0-5274 GCA_039182345.1 Pseudomonadota bacterium | reverse complement strand
CGTGCGCTCTTTCGACAGGCCCAACATTTCCCTTGCCATGACCGCGCGGGAGGACGGAAGGGCGCAGCTCTCCTCCTTCCTTGCCGCCCATGAAGGGGAAATGTTGGGCCTGTCGAAGGAGCGCACGAACACCTGGGGCGCGTCGCGGAACAGGCGCTCGGCAATGTCCTGGCGTGTGGTGGTGTCGGCCGTGGCGGTGAAGGCCACCGTCTGGGCAATCTGAAGATCGTCCCGCACGCTGCCGATCTGCCGATATTCCGGCCTGAAATCGTGCCCCCATTGGGACACGCAATGGGCCTCGTCCACCGCAAGGAGCGACAGGGGCGCATCGCGCAGCCGCTCGATGGTGTCCACCGTCGCAAGGCGCTCGGGCGAGATGTAAAGGAGCTTCAACTCACCCCTTTGCGCCCTTTGGAGGGCCGCCCAATTGTCCGACGGGTCGTTGCCTGAGTTGAGGCTTGCCGCTGCAACGCCAAGGGCCTGGAGGGCGGACACCTGATCGCGCATCAAGGCAATGAGCGGCGAGACGACGATGGTGACGCCTTGGCGCATCAAAGCCGGCAGCTGATAGCAAAGCGACTTGCCGCCGCCCGTGGGCATCACCGCCAGCACCTCAGCCCCTTCGTTGACGGCCGTGACAATCTCCTCCTGGCCGGGGCGGAAGCCTGAAAAGCCGAACACATCGCGCAAGATGGCGTCGGCCCCACGGCCATCGCCGCCCGGTGCGGGCTGGAGGGGGGAGAGGAGATCGGCGGTCACGGCAAACCCAATCTCAGATGGGATGGAAGTGCTTGGACAGTTTTAGCGCCTGGGACTGATAGTTGGACTTCAAGTCCGCACCATAAAGGAGATCGGGCACCGCAGCCATACGTTCATAGGCAAGTTTTGCCACAACCTGACCGTGTTCCAAAATGAACGGCACCTCCCGCGAGCGCACCTCAAGGACGGCCCGTGAGGCAGCGTCCTTTCCGTGGCCGAAGCCTGGGTCGAAAAAGCCTGCATAGTGGACGCGGAATTCCCCCACCAGAGGGTCGAAAGGCACCATTTCCGCGGCTGTTGCGGGGGGGATGGTCACGGCCTCGCGGCTCATGAGGATGTAAAACTCGTCAGGGTCAAGGATCAGCCGGCCGTCGGAGGCTTCGATGGGGTCCCAGAAGTCGCCCATGGTCAGCGCATCGCGCACATCCACATCGATGAGGGCGGTGTGGCGCTTGGCGCGGTAACCCACGGGTCCGCCGCCGGGCTTTAGGTCGATGGTGAGGTTCAGCCCATCCTTGATGCCGGCATCGGGCACGCACAAAGGGCTGTCGGCGTGAAGGAGGGCGAGTACGTCGTCCGACAACCGTGCCGACCCGCGGCGAAAGCGGATCTGGCTGAGGCGCGAGCCTGTGCGCACCAGGACAGGGAAGGTGCGCGGGCTGATCTCCACCGCCAGCGTGCCGCCATAGCCTGCGGGCGCGAAGTCGAACCCGCCAGCGCCGTCGGCAATGACGCGGGTGAACACGTCAAGCCTGCCTGTGGAGCTTTTGGGGTTGGTGACGGCAGCCACATCGTCAGGCAGTCGCAGCGCCTCTTGCAAAGGCACGAGGTAGACGCACCCCGTCTCCAGCACCGCCCCGTCCACAAGGTCGATGGTGTGAAGCGTCACGCGCTTCAATTTCTCGCCAATGGTCTCCCCCGCGCCAGGCAAGAAGCTGGCCCGAATGCGGTGGGCAACTCGGCCAAGGCGCAAATCAAGGCTGGCAGGCTGCAATTGGTCGGCCGCGACCCCGTCCGGAGCCTCGATCGCCCCACGTTCGATGAGATCAGCAATCTCTTGCCGGGGGAGGATGCCGTTGGCCGCTGTCACCGTCATGGTCCGTCAGTAGCAGGCAATAATCCTGGGCAACAGTTGGCGCCGGCCGCTCTTCCCACGTTTTCGACGTTTCGCGTGGCTGTCTTCGTTGCAAGTGCGCGCATGCTGGTCGACACTGAGGCCATAAACGGGTGCGGGGAGGGGGCGTCATGTGGGATGTGGCGGCAGAGCGGAAGCGCTTCACCACCAGCGATGGTGTGGAC
Source organism: Pseudomonadota bacterium (assembly GCA_039182345.1). Classification (GTDB taxonomy): domain Bacteria; phylum Pseudomonadota; class Alphaproteobacteria; order Rhizobiales; family Amorphaceae; genus Acuticoccus. The sequence continues at coordinate 3,216 of JBCDCF010000288.1, read as the reverse complement.
CTTTCCTACCTTGAGGCCGGCAGTGGCCCCCCGTTCGTGATGATCCCCGGATGGTCCCAGACAGCGGTCCAGTGGGCTGCGCAGATCAACCATTTCAAAGACACCCATCGCGTCATTGCGGTGGACATGCGCGGCCACGGGGAAAGCCAGAAAGTGGAGTACGGCTACCGCATCCATCGCCTCTCCAAAGACCTCAGCGAGCTGATGGAGGCCCTTGACCTGACCGATGCCGTCCTCATGGGCCATTCCATGGGCTGCTCGGTGATCTGGGGCCTGATCGACCTTTTCGGCAGCGGCAGGATCGCCAAGCTCGTCCTTGTGGATCAATCCGCCTTCCTGTCCATCAACCCGACGCTTAGCGAGCAGGACAAGGCCGACGCAGGGGCCATTTTCACCTCTGAGGCCGCCTTCGACACGGTCAACCAGCTTGGCGGGCCGAACGGTGAGGCGGTGACCACAGGCTTCATCGGCCAGATGTTCACCGATGCCGCCGACCCCCAACTGGTCGCGGACGTGGTGCGCCTCAACATGGCCTTCCCACGCCACCTGGCGGGCGCCCTCATCATCAACCACGTCTTCAACGATTGGCGTGACGTGATCCGCAGGATCGACGTTCCCACCTTGTGTGTGGGCGGCAAGGTGAGCCTTGTGCCCTGGCGCACCATGGAGTGGCAGGCCGAGGTGATCCCCGGTGCGGAGCTGGCGATTTTCGAGGAGGCGGATGGCGGTGCCCATTTCATGTTCATGGAAAACCCTGACGGGTTTAACCAAAGGGTCAGCGCCTTTCTCGCCTGACGGGTTTGCAGCAGGGCACCGAGGCTGACCGGATCGGCAAGCGCCGGGGCGCTTGAATCGTCGCACGGGCACCACTTGGGCAAGGCCGGCTCTATATCAGGCTCGTCGAACTGGGAGCGCTGACATGAGTATGGACGCTGAGCGCAATCGCTTCTCCGGCAGGGCAAGCCGCTACGCCAAGGTGGGTGGCAACGTCTCCGGGATTGCCGCGAAGATGATTGGTGCGCGCCTGTTCGGCGGCAGCATCGACCATGACAAGAACGCGGCGGAAATCACCAAGGCGCTCGGCAACCTCAAAGGGCCGTTGATGAAGGTGGCGCAGCTGTTGTCCACTATCCCCGACGCGCTGCCGGCTGAATATGCGGGCGAGCTTGCCTCGCTGCAGTCGAGCGCGCCGCCCATGGGCTACCCCTTCGTCAAACGCCGCATGGCCGCCGAACTGGGGCCGGACTGGTTGAGCCGGTTTCGCCGGTTCGACAAGGCCCCTGCGGCCGCCGCCTCCCTCGGCCAGGTCCATAAGGCTGAGACCCATGAGGGCGAGGAGGTGGCCTGCAAGCTCCAGTATCCGGACATGGATTCGGCCATCGAGGCGGATCTGAAGCAGCTCTCCCTCATCTTCAGCCTCCACAAGAGGATGCGCCCTGGGATCGACACCAGCGAAATCAACGTGGAGATTGCCGCTCGCCTCCGCGAAGAGCTGGACTATGAGCGCGAGGCCCGTGCTGCAAAGCTCTACGGCATCACCTTTGCCGAGGATGACACCATCAGGGTGCCCGACGTGCACGACACCTTGTCCACCCGGCGCCTTCTGACGCTGGGCTGGCTCGATGGCCAAAGGCTCCTGGAGTACAAGGACGCGCCGCTTGAGGTGCGCAACCGCCTCGCCGCAACGCTGTTTCGCGCCTACTGGCACCCCTTTGCCGACATTGGCGTGATCCACGGCGACCCCCACCTTGGCAACTACGCCGCGTTCGAGGTGGATGGCGAGCCTCACGGCATCAACCTTCTGGATTATGGCTGCATCCGCATCTTTCCCACCAGTTTTGTGGGCGGTGTGGTGAACCTTTATGAAGGGCTCCTCCACGGCGACGAGGAGCGTGTGGTCAGCGCCTATGAGACCTGGGGCTTCAAAGGCCTGTCGAAGGATCTGATCGAGATCCTCAACATCTGGGCCCGCTTTATTTACGGGCCCATTCTGGAAGACCGGATCCGTACCCTTGCCGATGGCACCAAGCCTGGCGAATACGGCCGCAAGGAAGCCTTCTCCGTCCACCAGGCGCTGAAGGAAAAGGGTCCCGTCACAGTCCCGCGAGAGTTCGTGTTCATGGACCGTGCCGCCATCGGGCTCGGCGCTGTCCTGTTGCACCTCGGGGCCGAGTTGAACTTCTACGAGCTTTTCCAAGCCGAACTTGCCCAGTTCTCCATCGATGCCGTTGCCAAGCGCCAGGGCGATGCGCTGGACGCTGTAGGTTTGCCGCGGCCCTAAAGGGACGGGCGGGTTCAGGCCGTTTCGGGTTCTAAGGCGGCGGCAATCTCGCGCAGGTGCTTCAGGCTCGTGCCGCAACAACCGCCCACCACCCTGAGGGCCGGCAGAACGTCGCTCAACGCGCGGCAGTGGGCAGCAAGGCTTTGCGGGTCGTCAGCGCCGCACCACAGCGCCGCATCAAGTTCGGTGTGGGACAGGCACCAGGCGTTCAGCCGCACGCCGCCCACCCGTTTGGCCGCTCGCGGGGTGAGGGCGGGGTGAATGTGGGTGGGGTGCACGCAGTTCACCATGAAGTAAGCCACCGACCCGTCGGTGCGTGCATCCACCTCCTCAATGGCATCGTTGAGGGATGGGCCAAGGGGCAGCGACCCGTCCGTCTCTGTGGTGAAAGAGATCACGCAAGGGATGGCGCGCTCGGCTGCGGCGCGGGCAATCCCCACCGCCTCGCCCACGGAGGTGATGGTGAGTGCGGTGATGATATCGGCCTCCGCCAGCGCGGCGATCTGCGCACTGTGGTAACGCTCGGCCTCTGATGCTCCCATGGCCCCTGCCGTGCCGTAGCCTTCGCCCCGCGGCCCGATCTGGCCTGAGATGATGGAGGGCAGGGCGGGAAAGCCGTCAGCGATGTCTTGAAGAAGGCGCACGGCCTCGCGGTTCACCGCTTCAAGGGTGGGCGCATCATAGCCGAGGCGGCGGCCCCATTCGCCATTGGCGCGCCACGTGGGTGTCTCGAACACGAAGCCGTAGCCGCACGCCTGTGCCAACTCGGCGTGCTCGCGATAGTAGGCGCGCAGTTCGTCACGGCCTTGGCGATGGTCCAAAAGCCCGAAGGCAGCAAAGGCCGGCAGGGTGTAGCCGCATGTGGCAGACAAGGTGGTTTCAAGCCCGCTGTCGGTGAGGAACAGGCGCGTGCTCAGCCCTTTGGCGAACGTGCG
>JBCDCF010000287.1:0-5294 GCA_039182345.1 Pseudomonadota bacterium | reverse complement strand
GGAAAGCCTGGGTCGAAGACGGCAATGGGCCCGTCGGCGGTCTGGATGGGCGGGTGGTCCGCCCGATCGCCCTTCACAAGGGTGATGGTGTCCGCGTTGGGGGCAAGGCCATAGTGGGCAGCGCCGAAGGAGGACGCGAATCCCTCTAGCCTTTCAAGCCGGCCTGCCGCCTCGAACACGTGGGCAAGGATGGGCATCGCAACGGGCGCGGTGAAACACCCCGCAGCGCCGCAGGGGCCGAGCTTTTTCGGGTCGGTGTGGGGCGCGCTGTCGGAGCCGAAGAAAAAGCGCGTGTCGCCGCTCACAGCCGCCTCGCACAAAGCCTCCCGATCGCCCCTGCGCTTGACGATGGGAAGGCAGTAATTGTGGGGCCGGATGCCGCCCGCCAACAGGTCGTTCCGGTCAATCACAAGGTGATGGGCAGTGATGGTCCCCGCCAGACCGTTGTCGACGCCTTTGATGTAGTCCACCGCAATGCGGGTGCTCAAATGCTCAAGCACGATGGTGAGTTGCGGCACCCTTTGGCGCAAAGGCTCAAGCACGGTATCGATGAACACCGTCTCCCTGTCGAACACGTCGACGGCAGCATCGGTCACCTCACCATGGATGAGGAGGAGCATGCCGCGCTCGGCCATGCGTTCAAACACGGGCGTCAGGGCCGTCACGTCGGTCACACCGGAGGCAGAGTTGGTCGTGGCGTGGGCGGGGTAGAGCTTGGCCGCCTTGGCGTGGGGGGCGACGGCATCGATGGTGGCGGGCGTGGTCTCGTCCGTCAGGTAGAGCGTCATCAGGGGCTCAAAGTGCGGACGCTGCGCCTCGATCCGCTCCCTATAGGCCGCAATCGCCTGTGCCGATGCGACGGGAGGAATGAGGTTCGGCATCACCGTCACGCGGCCGAAGTCGGCTGAAGCGCCCACAACAGCGTCGAGGATCGACCCGTCGCGCAGGTGAAGGTGGAAGTCGTCAGGCCGCCGCAGCGTCAGCGTCTCACTCATGAAGGCCTCCTTGCCACGAGATCGGCGACGGCAACGCCCTTGGTGGTGCAGTGGTGGTCAAGGGCGTCGATGAGGCCCACCATGGTCGTTGCCCTATGGAAGGTGGCCGTCCCCACCGCCACGGCCGATGCCCCTGCACAGAAATAGTCCAGAACGTCGCGCAGGGTGAAGACGCCGCCACACCCGATGAGGGGGATCGCCACCGCCCTTGCCGCCTCGTCCACAAGGCGCAGGGCCACCGGCTTCACAGGCCGCCCGGACAGTCCGCCCGTGCGGTTGGCAAGGCGCGGTGCGCCGGCCTCGTCAACGGCATAGGCGAGCAGCGTGTTGGCAAGGATGAGGGCGTCTCCGCCGGCCGCCTCGGCAGCTTTCGCCACCTCCTGCGGGCGGCCTGCGTGCGGGGCAAGCTTGCACCAAAGGGGCAGGCGGGTGGCGCGCCGGCAGGCGGCAACAGCCCGTTCCGTCGCGTCAGGGTCAAGGGCGAAGGCCTGGCCTCCCGCTTCAAGGTTCGGGCAGGAGAGGTTCACCTCAAGGGCATCGGCCACACCATCAAGCCGGGCGGTAAGGGCGCCGAATTCCTCCACCGTGTCACCTGAGATGGAGACCACAAGCGGCGGCTCGAAGGCTTTGTAGCGGGAAAAGACGTCGTGGATGGCCGCCTCAACGCCCACGGAGGGGATACCGATGGCGTTCATCAGCCCGCCGGCCTCTTCCGTCAGGCGGGGCGGTGGATGGCCTTCGCGCGGCGACAGGGTGATGGTCTTGGGCACCAACGCGCCAAGCCGGTTGAGGTCGAACACGCGGCCATAGCCGAGGCCGAACGTGCCTGACGCAGGCATGATGGGCGCCTTTAGCGTGATGGCGCCGATGGTGACCGAAAGGTCTGCCGTCATGGCTGAAACCGTGGGGTTTGAAGGGGGACCACAGGGCCTTCGCACACCTTCAGCCAGCGTCCATCACGGGTCGGTCTGATGCAGACCTCGCACGCCCCCACCGCACAGGCCATGGGCGCTTGTAGGGAGACCTCCCCTGGCCAGCCCTTGGCCTCTGCCACCTGTTGAAGAACGGCCATAACGGGGTCGCTGGCACCGGCGCACACCGTCCCAGGCGCCTGCCCTTCAAGACAGGCTTTGAGCCCGTCGAGGGCGACCGTCTCAACCGATGCCCCCGTTTCGGCAAACAGCGCCAAAGCGGCAGCGTCCTGGTGGGCTGCGGTGACGGCATCATCATAAGGGCAGGGGCGCTGATCAGACGGCCGCGTGACGAACACCACGGTCGCCTCCCCCGCCAGAGCCCTTGCAAGGCCAAGGGGGGTGCCGAAATGGGAGGCATCGGCGACAATCAACACAGGCCGCGCGTCCGGCGCATAGACCGTGCCGAGGGGCCCCATCAGGTAAAGGTCATCGCCAGCTTGTGCCTTTGCGAGAACCCGGGTGCCCTCGCCCACCACGGCAAAGCCGAGCGACAGCGTGGTGCCCACAGACAGGATGGAGAACGGGCGCGGCAGAAGCGGCATGTCGGCACGTTCGGACGCCAGCATCACAAACTGGCCGGCCTTTGCCGTTTGAAACTGCGGCGGTGCCTCAAGCTCCAAGAGCACGAGCCCGTCGGCGTGCGCTGCCGTCTGCACGCTCACCGTGCCTGCAAAGACCGTCCCATGATCCATGATTCCTCCGCGCGCCAAAATGGGCCGCGCCCGTTGCCCAAGGCAAGCCTTGCACACGGTTGCCCCCATCAAGGTCGCACTGTGGCCCGTCTGCGTGCGCCAGGTGCCGGCTTATGACGACCCCGACGCGCCTCTCATGAAGGCGGCAAGGTTGTCGCCAAGGGCATCAGACAGGTAGCCGCCTTCCTGGATGATGGCGGTGGACAGCCCTGCCTCACGCACCAGCGTGCCTGCCTTGCCGATCCCCTCAGTGGTCACGCACAGCCCTGCCAAAGGGTCGCTGCCATGAACGTCGAGCCCCAGCGACAGCACCAGAACGTCGACGCCGAACCGCTTCACGTGGGAGAGCCCGTCGGACACGGCAGCGAGCCAAGCCTCATCCCCCTCGCCCATGGGAAGGACAATGTTGTGGTTGAAGCCCTCCCCCGGCCCAGCCCCACGCTCCTGGGTGTCGCCTGTGAACCAGGGATAGAAGTGGTTGGTGTCGGCGTGGACGGAGACGGTCAACACGTCAGGACTGTCATAGAAGATGGCCTGGGTGCCGTTGCCGTGGTGCACATCAATGTCGAGGACGGCCGTGCGAAGGCCGGCGGCATGAAGGTCCGCCGCAGCGATGGCGGCGTTGTTCATGATGCAGTGCCCGGCCGCCACCTCGCGGCTGGCGTGGTGGCCCGGCGGTCGTGACAGAGCGTAGGCAAGTGGCGCCCCCGCCTTCACCGTCCGTGCGGCCGCAATGGCAGCATCGGCGGAGCGGCAGGCAGCGCGGAAGGTGTGTTCGCCCAACGGGCAGGCAAGGTCGCCCATGTGCCAACCGGCACGGCCGACAATGCCTGCGGGGTAGCGCGCTTCAGGCCGCCTTGGCTGAACATTGCCGAGGACCTCGGGACCAGCATTGGCAAGGTGCTGCCATTCCCCCCACGCCCGCTCCAGAAAATCCAGAAAGTCGGGGGAGTGGACGCGCCCGCGCGGCACCGGCCCCGCCTCGTCCGGCTCTTCGGTGCCAATCCCGACGGCGGATAGGCCGGCAAGCAGGCGCTCGGCACGCTCGGCACGCTCCTCGTTGGCGGCCACACGGCCGCGCATCATAAAGAACTGGGCGGAATGGGCCGCGGTTTCAGCGGCATAGAAGGCACGCATCAGCTCTCCTCGATGGCGCGATAAAGCTTCACCACGTGGTGGCGGGCTGTTTCGATATGGTAGATGAATGCCTCGCGCACGCCCGCCCCTTTGGTGATGGCCTCAAGCAACGGGCGGTGGGTGGCGGCAATCTCACACGGGTCGTCATAAAGGCGCCCGATGACGGCAACGCCAAAGCGCATCTCCCCGGCAATCTGGTCGAACAGGGACAGGAAGCGCCTATTGCCCGACGCCGCCACCACGATCCTGTGGAAGGCCATGTCCTCCTCTATCATCGCGACGACCTCGCCGGTTCGCGACAGGGTGTCCATGGTCTGAAGACTTGCGGAGAGTGCCGTCAGCGTTGCCTCGTCAAGGTGGCGGGACAACCGTTCGGCGGCCGCACACTCCACCGCGCAGCGCAGCTCGAACAAATCGTCCAGGTCTTCCGCCGTGATGGTGCGCACGAAGAACCCGCGATTGACGTGGGCGACCAGAAGGCCGGAGCTTTCAAGCAGTCGCGCCGCCTCGCGCACAGGGGCGCGGCTGACACCCAGCGCACGGGCAACGGCAGCTTCGGGCAGATGCTCGCCAGGCTTCATCGCCCCCGACACGATTTTGTCGGTCAGGATCCGTGCGATGCGGCCCGGTAGATCCGCCTTCTCAAGGGGACCGAACGTGTCTTCCACAGCTGCCATGGCGGGATTATCGCCCATCCGTCGACTGTCGACAATCTTGACAATTCTCCATCGCTGTTGAGACTGGCGCGAAGGGTGCGGCAGGGATCAAGGCGCGTCGTCTGCGGCGTGCTGCGGGGCGGGCCGGCCATCACGCGCAACCGGCTCCACCCCAACCCAAGGCGCCCGAGCTTTTCGATGACGAGATCGGCCGCAAAGTCCTGGAGGTGACGAAACGTCTTGAGGATCAAGCGCCCGTTCCAATGAAGGATCGCCCCATCATCCTGTCCCTGGGAGTTATGCTGACATGACCGCACACGCAGCCCTTCGCACCGTTTCCGACGACGGCGATGCGCTGGTCAGGCGCGACCTTGCCGCGGCCTACAGGCTCATCCAGCTGAACGGCCTCGACGACAGCATCTTCACCCACATTTCCGCCAGGCTCCCCGACGGGCCCGACGGCCGCCACAGGTTTCTCCTCAACCCTTATGGATTGCGCTTTGAGGAGGTGACGCCGGAGAATCTCGTCACCATCGATGAGACGGGCGCTGTCCTGGACGACCCGTTCGGCAACGGCGTCAATGCGGCGGGCTTTACAATCCACTCCGCCGTTCATATGGCGCGGCCCGATGCTGTGTGCGTGGTCCACACCCATACGGTGGCAGGCGTTGCCGTCTCCTCCATCGAAGAAGGGTTGCTGCCGCTGAACCAGTGGTCGGCGCAGTTTTACGGCCGCATCTCCACCCACGCCTACGAGGGCATTGCCCTTGACCTGTCGGAGCGCGAGCGCCTTGTGGCCGACCTTGGCGACACTTTCGTGATGATCTTGAAAAACCACGG
>JBCDCF010000286.1:0-5295 GCA_039182345.1 Pseudomonadota bacterium | reverse complement strand
CGAAGAAGTCGTCGAAAAACTCCTGGAAGGGCGTATCCTCGTCACCTTCGGGGGTGGGGGATGCACGACGGCCCTCCACGCGCTGGGAGGTGGAGATGTTGACCACCGAGCCCAGCAGGCCCTCGGCGAGATCGGCCACGGAGCGCGGCCCGATCTCCTGCGCCACAATCGGCGCTGGCGCCACAGCGACGGACAAGGCCACAACCGCGGCCGCCGCAATCGCTTTGTGCCCCAAAAATCCTCTCATGACTTCCCCTCGCGCCGTTTCGTCCTGAAAGGTACGCCAAATCGCGCCCGCATGAATCTTACCATAACGTCATACAAGCGCGATCAATTGGCCTACCCCCTGACGAGCCAGACGATCAAAACCCCGAGCGCGACCGTGATCAATCCGCCGATGCGCATCATCTCCACCGGCGCATGCACCATCTGGAGGATCATCCGGCGCATCGCTTGCGGTGCGAGGGCATAGGCCACGCCCTCGATCACCAGAACCAGGCCGATGGCGGCCAGGAGATCGCTCACTCGTCGCTCTGGCCGGGCCTCACGATGGTGACGGTACCGGGCTGGGTCTCTTCAATGCCAGGCACGGCCTCGCCGTCGGCCTCGGCCGCGACCTCCGACACTGTGGGGTCGAGCCCGGTGGCAATGGTCTCGGTGATGCTGGGCTGCGGCACATCTTCGCTCACCCGCGTCTCGGCGGCGGCAAGCGCTTCCTCGGCGCCGCGGATGGCCTCGGCCGGATCGGCAGAGGCTTGCGGCGCGGACGCCTCACCCTCTTCAACCGGCAGCGAAGCCGGGGCCACTGTCGGTGCAGCGCCTGAGAACTGCGAGGTCTCGCTGGAGCGGCGCGACTGGCCGAGCGGGTCGTTGAAGTAGCGGAAGAAGTCCGCATCCGGCGAAAGCACCAGGCGCGTGTCGTTGGCGGCCAGCGAGTCCTCGTAGGCCTGCATGGCGCGATAGAACGCGAAGAACTGCGGGTCCTTGGAGTAGGCCGCCGCAAAGATGGCGTTCTTCTGACCGTCGCCCTCACCGCGGATCTGCTCAGCCTCACGCTGGGCTTCGGCGCGCAGCACCGTCGCGGTGCGGTTGGCGGCCGCCTCGATGCGCTGCGCCGCTTCCTGCCCTTGGGCGCGGATCTGCGTGGCTTCCTGCTGGCGCTCGGTGACCATGCGCTCGAAGATCGCCTGGCTGTTGGCGGCCGGCAGATCGGCGCGGCGGATTTTCACGTCCACCACCTCCACACCGATGTCGCGGGCACGCGCGGCCACATCGGCGCTGATGCGGCGCATCAGTTCGGGGCGGTCGTCGCGCACAATGTCCTGGAAGGTGGCGTCGGCGAGGACGGCACGCAGCGAGGATTGTGCAAACGTTGACAGGCGCGTGGCACCTTCGCGCACATTGTTCACGGTTTGGAAGAAGCGCACCGGATTGGCGATGCGGTAGCGCATGAACGCGTCCACCACGAGGCGCTTCTGGTCCTCCGCGATGATCTCCTGCGCCGGGATGTTGAGGTCGAGCACGCGCTTATCGAGGTAAAGCACGTCCTGGACGATGGGGATCTTGGCGTTGATGCCCGGATCGCGCACCGCCTGGCGCACCTCACCGAACTGCAACACCAGCGCCTGCTGCATCGGGTTGACGATGAAGAACGAGTTCAGCGCGACGATCACGCCGCCGACGACGAGAACGACGAGAGCAATGAGTCCGGCGCGCATCAGCGGGCTCCCTGGGACTGGGTTTGCGTGGGGTTCAGCCGATCAAGCGGCAGGTACGGCACGACCCCTGAGCCGCCGCCATCCTGATCGATGATGATCTTGTCGGTGCCGGCCAGCACCCGCTCCATGGTCTCCAGATAGATGCGTTGACGCACCACCTCCGGCGCCTTGGCATACTCCTCATAGACGGAGAGGAAACGGTCGGCCTGACCGGTGGCCTCGGCAATCACCTGATCGCGGTAGGCGTTGGCACTTTCCACGATGCGGGCCGCTTCACCGCGCGCTTCGGGCACGACACGGTTTGCGAAGGCATCGGCCTGGTTCTGGAAGCGCTCCTGGTCGGCGCGGGCGGCCTGCACGTCACGGAAGGCGGCAATCACCTCTTCGGGCGGGTCCACCTTCTGCATCTGCACCTGGCTCACCTGAACGCCTGCGCCGTACTCATCAAGGGTCGACTGCATGAGCGCCTGAACGTCCTGTTCGATCTGCTCACGCTCTTGGGTGAGGATCGGCTGGATGTTCTTGCCGCCCACCACTTCACGCATGGCGCTCTCGGCCACCTGTTTCACGGTGGCTTCGGGGTTTTCCACGTTGAAGAGGAAGTTGGCGGGGTCGGAAATGCGCCACTGCACCTTGAAGTCCACGTCGACGATATTTTCGTCGCCCGTCAGCATCAGGCTTTCTTCAGGCACGTCACGGCCTTCGCCGCGGTTGCCGATGTTGATTTCCCGGACCATCAGAACGTCAGGGGTGAAAACCTCACCGAACGGATAGGGCCAGTTGTAGTTCAGACCTGGCTGTGTGGTGCCTTGATACTGGCCAAGGACCAGCTCCACACCAAGCTCGCCAGGGCCGACCCGGTAAAAGCCTGTGAGGCCGTAGACCACCGCGGCCGCCACAAGGCCAAGGGCAAGGCCGCGCCCGCCGATGCCGCGGAAACCGCCGCCCGTGCCGTTGTTGCCTGGGCCGCCAGGGCCCCCTTTGCGCGGAAACACGCGCTTCAACTTGTCCTGGCTCTTGCGCAAGAGCTCTTCAAGATCGGGAGAATTTTGTGGATCGGGACCCTTTTGCGGTCCACCGCCCCACGGATTCGGCCGGTTCGGCCCTCCACCCCATGGGCCGTCACCGCCGCCCCATGGTCCGCCGTTTTTACCGCCCGACTGGTTGTTCCAGGGCATGCCCCACTCCTCGCCGCTTGCCATCGCCGGTCACGTAGGGACGCGTCCGACCTCGTCCCGCACATAGGTTCTTAGGAAATCGCCGCAATCGCGACACAACGCGTTTGCGTTCCCCTCTATAGGCTGGTGCGCAAGGGCATGACAATCAATGCGGCGTCACCGCCTACGGCGATAGGATTCGTAGGAAAACGAATGATCGTCCCGCTCACCCTTGATGCCGGGCGTGGTTGAGACGTGTTCAAACATCGCCTCAGGGACGGTCGGAAAGCACACGTCCCCTTCAGGATTGGCGTGGACGCGGGTGATTTCAATGCCATCGGCCACATTGAGGCCTTCCCGGTAGATGGCAGCGCCGCCTGCGAGAAAAACGTCCGTTTCGGCCATTTTGAGGGCGTTTTCGAGGCTTCCCGTGCACTCAAGACCTTCGATCGGGATGCGCGTGACGACAATCGTGCGCCGCCCAGGCAGTGTCCTGCCAATGGAATCGTAGGTGCGCCGTCCCATCACGAGGGTCTTGCCGAGCGTCAGCGCCTTGAACCGCTTCAGATCGCTGGAGAGGTGCCAGGGGAGAGCATTGCCCCGTCCGATCACGCCATTTTCAGCAACTGCGGCAACGATGGTGACCGAAAATGGCGTCAGCCGAGGTGTGTCAGCGGGCATTGTCGGCCCCAAGGCCTAAACGGCAATGGGCGCGCGGATGGTGGGGTGCGGATCGTAGCCGTGGATTTTGATGTCCTCGGCGGTGATCGCGAAAAGATCTTTTGGCGCGCCTGAGAGGTCGAGGGTGGGCAGGGGCTTGTGGTCGCGGGTCAGCTGCAGCTTCGCCTGCTCAAGGTGGTTCAGATAAAGGTGCGCGTCGCCGAGAGTATGGACGAGGTCGCCCGCCTCAAGCCCTGTGGCATGGGCCATCATGTGGGTGAGGATCGCGTAGGAGGCGATGTTGAAGGGCACACCCAAGAACGCGTCCGCCGAGCGCTGGTAGACTTGGCAGGATAGGCGCCCCGCCGCCACATGGAACTGGAAGAGGAGGTGGCAGGGGGGAAGGGCCATCGCCTCAAGGTCAGCCACATTCCAGGCTGAGACGATGTGGCGGCGCGAGTGAGGGTCGCTCTTGATGGACTGGACCACCCTTGCCAGCTGATCCACAGGGCCATCTGGGGTCTGCCAGGCCCGCCACTGCCGGCCGTAGACGGGGCCGAGTTCGCCATCAGGGTCCGCCCACTCATCCCAAATGCTGGCGCCACGGGCGTTGAGGGTGCGCGCGTTGGTCTCGCCCGCGATGAACCACAACAACTCAGCGATCACCGATTTCAGGTGCACCTTCTTGGTGGTGACCACAGGCAGGCCCTTGGACAGATCGTAGCGGCTCTGGTGGCCGAACACGGACAAGGTGCCGACGCCAGTGCGGTCCGCCTGGCGGGTGCCTTCGTCAAGGATGCGTTCGAGCAGCGCGTGATAGGCCTGCATTAGCGTGTCCCCTTCAAGACCGGATGGCGAGCGTAGCAGTGAGGTCGCCTTCGCGCGCCCTTGCCGCAATCCCCATTATGGGTTGTCAAAAGATTTCCGCCTTCTGAACGGGGCAGCCTGTGAGGAAGCTGGCTTAGGACAGGGGAAGACCCCTTCTCTGCGCGGCCATTATCGCCTATATTGCGTGGTGCCAGCGACGGTTGGCTATGGCGATAAATGGGTTGCGTAATAAGCTCTTCGGACCCGGGGGCAGTACCCGGCGCCTCCACCCAAGGGCCGCCCGATGTGCCGCAGACCACTGCGGTGTGGCGGCCCTTCGGCGGGGGCGAACCAGGATCGACGAGGGTGTAAAGGCTTCTTTTTCGCTCGGTATGGTACCACCGTTATCGGGCCGACTTTGTAGTTGCGAATGACAACTATGCAGAGGCTCGTCTGGCTGCGTAACGCAGTTTGACACCTCGATTTAAGTCCTTGTCGCTGCAACGATAAGGCGGGGTTTGGGGGCACCTGGCAACAGAAGCCCTCATTTTCTCCCCCTCACCGAAATTCTTTCCGCGCGGCACCGCAGCCTCGGCGGGATGCGTTTGGCCTGTGCGCAGGGTTGCCTGCAGCGGTGGAACTCTCCATTGCCAATTGGATTGCCCATCCTTACGCGCTAACTCTAGTGCGTTGCGGCCCCGGCGTGTTTTGGTCAGCGGGTCGAAGAGTGCGGTTCGCCCTTTGAATCGACACGCGGTGCGAGGTGGTGGCGGTGAGGCCGGTGTGGCCAACTCAGCGCTGCGTTGGGGGCGGCAGGGGAGAAGTGAACGTGGCAGACGACCTCATCCGTTACGACGTGCTGGTCCAGGACGCGCTGCGCGGCGTGGTGCGCAAGGTGATGCGCGAAGTGGCCGACGGCGGCTTGCCAGGCGAACATCACTTCTACATCGCGT
>JBCDCF010000285.1:0-5302 GCA_039182345.1 Pseudomonadota bacterium | reverse complement strand
TCAGAGCGCAACCATGATGTTCAGCAGGCCGTCGGCGAACAGATCCTGTCCTTCGACAAGGCCCTCTCCCACCGCGTGGAAGGTCTCTCCGAGACGCTGAACGACCGTGGCGCGAGGCTCGAAGGCGTCATTGGCGAGCATGCCACGCGGCTTGAAAGTCTCCTCGGCGACACCGCCGAATCCTACGAGCGCACCATGGCCGACCGCATGGCCCGCCTTGCCGCCGAGTTCGACGCCGAGGCGACGGGCTTTGCCGGGCGCATGGACACGGTGCGCGATGCCATCTCAGGCGACATGGCCCGCCTGTCGGCCCTTCTGGACGAGCAGGCGACCCCCATCTCCCGCGAGCTGTCGGACGCCATTGAGCGTTACGACGAGCTTGTAAACGAGCGGTCCGCCGCCGTGGTGACGGCCCTTGCCACCCACGCCACCGACGTTGCCGGCGTTCTGACAGAGCGCATGGAGGCGATGGAGGACGCCCTCGACGGCCGTGTGGAGAAAGTCTCCGCTGCCCTTCTTGAGCGTGCCCGCACCATCTCAGAGATGCTGTCGGACGCGCAGGCCTCCATCAACGATGCCTTTGCCGCACGCCTTGAAGAGATCACCGCCGTCACCCGTCAGGCGACCGAGGGGGTGGCCGACGGTCTCCACGCCGAAGGCGCCCGCGCCCAGGACGCCCTGCGCTCGGTGGTGGATGAGACCCGCCGCGACATCCTTGAGCCCATGCAAGGCATCTCTGCCCAGCTCTCCGAGGAGACGACGGCGGTCAACAGGATGCTGTCTGAAACCATGGCCACCATGTCGGGCGAGGTTGCCTCAGGCGGCAAACTGATGCGCGATGCGATGGTGGAGGCGCTTGAGCAGCTTCTCACCATGATCGACGAGCGCACGGAGACAACGCGCACCCAGATTGCCGACACCATGGCTGCCGCCCACCGCGCCCTCACCGAGGAAGGCGACAGGACCACCGAGGCCATGCAAACCGTGGCGCGCGATGCCGCCGCAAGCCTCACCGACCTGCGCACGGTAATCGACGAGCATGGCGACCAGTTCCTCAACGCCCTCGCCGAGCGTGGGGCCGGAGCCATCTCCGAACTGCGCGACACCCATCGCGAGCTGATCGACGAGCTGGGCGGCACGCTGGAGCGCGTCCACGCCACCAACGGAGCCCTTCACGACATGCTGGGCTCGGTGGGTGCCACCCTCGCCGACATGGAAAGCAATCTGTCCACCCGCGGTGAAGCCCTGCGCGGCATCATCCAGGAGGCCCTCGCCGACACCAACAGGACCGGCGATGAGATGTCGCGCCAGGCCATCTCCTTGCGTGAAGCGGCGGATGCGGCCCTTGCGGACCTGTCGACCATTGCCGACAGGATCGAGCGGGACGGCCAATTCCTTGCTGGCACTGTGGAGCGGTTCGACCGCGACAGCGCAGGTTTCGATGAGCGGATGCAGGACCGCAGGATGGCCCTTGAGAACCTGTCATCCAGCCTGATGACGAAGTCCGAGCAGGTGGATGCCCTGATGCGCTCCTTTACCGAGCGTGTGGACGACCAGCTGCGCACAACCGAGGAGCGTGTGCACGACGCCCGCGTCCTGCTTGAGCGCACGCTGGACGAAGCAGCCCACGCCGTCGGTCCGCAACTTGAGCGTCTGCATGAAGCAGCCAACGCCGATGCTGAGCGCATCCGCGACGGTCTTCGCATCGCCAACGAGACCATGGCGAGCGAACTGGTGGACTCTCTGCAAACGGTGGCTGAGCGCTTCCAGTCCGCCACGGCCGACATGCGCCAGGCCGCCCGCCACGTTCAGGACGAGTTCGAGACCACCCGTGCCGCCCTTGAACGCTCCGTCGTGGAGCTTCCCGAAGAGACGATCCAGAACGCTGAAGCCCTTCGCCGTGCGGTGACGGAGCAACTGAAGGCGGTGAGTGAACTGGGCGCCATTGTCGCCAAACACGCCAACGCCGAGCCGCCCCGCCAGAGCGCCGGGCACGATGAACCGCGCGATGCCTATCGCCGCACCGCTGCCCGCCGTGACCCGCCGCCGACCCATCGCGACCCACGACCGAGCGCCAGTGAAGGTCTGAACGGTCGGCGCGGCGCCCGCTACGGCACCGCCACGGAGCAAAGCGGCTGGATGAACGGCCTCCTGCGCCGCTCCGACGCCGGCGCCGAGCGCGAGGATGCCGACCAGGGTCCCATGGGCCTGTCCGACACCGGTGCTTTGGGCCGCCTTGCCAAGACCGTCTCCCGTGCCATCGAGGATGGGCCCTATCGCGACGTTTGGGCCCGCCACCATCGCGGCGAGCGGTCGGCCTTCTCAAGGCCATTCTACACCGCTGACGGTCAACAGGCCTTCGAGGATGCGCGCAGACGCTACAAGAGGGACAGGGACTTCCGCTCAGACGTGGACCGGTTCGTGGACGACTTTGAGGAGACGCTGAGCGCCGCCTCACGGGCCGACTCCTCTGGCCGCACCAACCGCGACGCGCTGATGTCGGAGAACGGCAAGCTCTACACCCTGCTGGCCCACGTCTCGGGCCGCCTCGACTAAGGCGGCCTCAACGGCCGTGTGAAAAAGCGGGACGCGGCCTCACCGCGCCCCGCTTTTTTTGTGCCGCGCCGTCAGACCTTGGTGGGCCTGTCCAGCTCGAACAGCGATGTGACGTGGGCGTACTGCATGTAGCCGCAGCGGGCGATGGGCTCGGCCTTTGTCAGGTCCACAAAACCGTCCACGATGAGGTTGTCGTCGATGTGGATGTGGACCACTTGGCCGATCACCACCTCATAGCGCGCCTTTTCGCCGTCCACATCCCTGGGCGCGATGGTTTGGAGATAAACGCACTCCAGCGCCACGGGCGAAGCGGCCACACGCGGCGGTGTCACCTTGCGCGAGGGCGCCGCCTCAAGGCCCGCCAGATCGAACTCCGACACGCCGTGGGGGGCCGGTGCGGACGAGCGGTTCATGGCATCGCGCAACGCATAGGTGGCAAGGTTGCAGACGAACTCGCCCGTGTCCTCAGCGTTCGCCTGGCTGTCCTTGCGGTCCAAGGAGGCAAACATGACGAGATGAGGGTGATCGCACAGCGCGTTGAAGAAGCTGTAGGGGGCAAGGTTGGTCACCCCCTCGCGGTTGACAGACGAAATCCACCCGATGGGCCGCGGCGCCACCAAAGACTTGAAAGGATCGCGGGGAAGGCCGTGATCGTTGCGCCTGGGATCGTATTCCATTGTTGCCTTCTAGCCATTGACGTCATGGGCGCCGGCAGGGGTCGTTCCACCCGTGCCAAGGATCGCCCTTTGCTCGACCACCCACACCGAATGGCGGCCGAGCGCAAGGCGTCCGCCGGTGCTCGAGCTCGATTGGACTGAGATCGAGCGGGGCGTGCGTTAGGCCTCGTAACGGGTGATGATGGCGTCCATGTTCGGCCGGTCGCGATCGGTGGGTTTGATATCCGGCGTGCCGATATAGATGAAGCCCGCCACGTTCTCCCCATCGCGCACACCAAGGGCCGCCTTGGCCTCATCGTCGAAGGCGATCCATTCGGTGAGCCATTGTGCCGCATAACCGTGGGCGTTGGCGGCGTGGAGGAAGTTGAGGCACACGGCGCCCGCACTCAGCTGCTGCTCCCACACGGGAATTTTGGGATGGTCACGCGCGGTGCTGATGACGGCGACCACCACCGGCGCGCGCATCAAGCGCTCCCTTTCGGCCGCCTTGGCCTCGGCATCGGCGGCAAGGCCTTTGCGCTCGGCAATGGCGGCGAGCGCGTCCCCTGCGGTGGCGCGCGCATCACCCTCAAAGACAATGAAGCGCCAAGGGGCCAGTTTTCCGTGGTCGGGGACTCGCGCCGCCATGGTCATCATGCCATAGAGGGCCTCAGAATCGGGACCGGGCCCGATGATCCACTTGACCGCGACAGTCCGGCGCGTGGCCAAATGCTCGGCGAGATCTCCCATCGTGCTCTCCAAGTTGTGCACTTTTGCAACACTCAACGAACGTCATCCTTATGGTTGTTGAAACCCTCACGGGACCCGGGCATTGTGATGTTGCGCGGATGAACCGTGTCCGGAAGGTCGAGTTCCCTTCAGGTCAGTGGCGGGAGGTTGCATGATTCGCTGGGCAGTCAGCATCGGTCTAGCGACGGCGTGTGTGATGGCAGGCGTGGCAAACGCTGCTGCACCCGTGCCCAAACCAAAGCCCAACCGCGGTGCCTCCCTGGACCCTCAAGCCGCCATCGCCCAATTGATGACGGGTGGTCAGGCCCGCCTCGGCCCCAACGTTGCCGCCTACGCCCCTGCCACAGGCTCAGCCGATATCACGACTCACTCGGGTGATGTTGCGCTTTATCTGGTGGGCAAGCTGTCCGATGGCGGCACCCCTGTGAGCGACGGTCTTGTCTGGCGCGTTTTTGGCGAGATTCCTGACGAAACGGGCGCCCTCCCCCTCATCAAAAAAGCCGAAGGGGGTGACCAGGATCTGCGCCTCGACCCGGGCCGATACGTGGTCCACGTCAGCTATGGTCGCGCCGCGGTCTCCCGCTTGGTGGACCTTCGCCGGCCCGTCAACAGCGAGACGTTCGTGCTTGGCGCCGGCGGCCTCCAGCTCGACGCGGTGATGGAAGGGGATGATCGCTCCCTCGCCCACGCCACCAGCTTTGAAGTCTTCATCAACGAAGCCACCAATAAGCGCCGCATCGGCGTTGTTGACGCTGGCGAGATCGCCCGCCTTCCCGCTGGCTCCTACCACATCATCAGCCGCTACGGTGACGTGAACGCTGTGCGCAGTGCCGACGTGGTCGTGAAGGCAGGCAAACTCACCCGCGTGTCCCTGCGCCACAAAGCCGGCACCGTTCGTCTGCGCCTTGTGCGCGACCATGGGGGCGAGGCCATCGCCGACACCGCCTGGTCCATTTATACCGACGATGGTGAACGCGTGTTCGAGCGTGTGGGCGCCCATGCCAACGTCACCCTGGAAGCCGGCCGCTACGCCGTGGTGGCCAAGCACCGCGACTCAGAGTTCAGCCAGACGTTTGACGTGGACAGCGGCGCAGAGGTGGACGTGACCGTCCTCGCCCGCAGGCTGTTCTAGCGAACGCCCCCCCCCCCAGCGCTGATATGGCCGCGGCACCCGCCGCGGCTTTTTTGTGTGCCGACGCTGGCGTGCTCCTGGGTGCCACGCGCCGCGACGATGCAAGGCTGATCCTCTGAGCCGGTGGGGTTGCGGCGAACCCCAGCGCTCTACTGCTCCGGCTCTTTGCTCCAGACGCTGCCGCTAGGACCGAGTGGGCTCCTATGGG